>NZ_MKTO01000039.1:0-47994 GCF_001897665.1 Legionella sp. 39-23
TCAACTATGTCCCCGAACATATGTCAGGGATGTCCCCGGTCTATACACTGTTAAGCCCAGCATCTGCTGAGTTCATTCGTCCTCTCCAAAATTCCATTATGAAGCCCAATTGATACGTATCTTAATCTATGGTTTTCTAAGAAAGAACTACTTCAGCGCATTGTTACATGCTGGGCTTAGCAGCCCAGCCTACGGTTATTTAGTTTTTTTTGTCATAACATATATAGAGATGACGGAGGTGTCTTAATTATTCCTGATTAATATCAGGGTGATTGAATCCAGGTCCTGGTTTAAATTTGTCATGCTCTATACGTATTAGAGTATTATTGCGGAAATATAAGCTTAGTGAGGACATTGTTATCGCGCCATGGCCTCTACGCCATGTGTATCCATAGTCCCAGCGGTCATTATTAAATGTAGGGCTTAATAGACTGGTACCCATTAAGATGGCAACATCATTCTTGCTCATTCCTACTTTAAGTCGGTCAATCCTCGATTTTGGTAATAAGTTTCCCTGCTGGACTACTCGTCGAGACAGATCATAGGATTTGCATTGAGTCAGGGTTAAGGAAAGTATAATTCCAAGTAGAAAAATTATTATTCTCATTTTTTTGCCTATCGTGAAAAATTTCGCCATAATAACACGTCATTTACTGAAAGACACCTAACCTGGAAAGGCAAATTCATTACGGCGAGGGGAGCATTGATGGAAGAAAGTAAACAGCTGAAGAATGCTGGATTAAAAATTACTTTACCACGTTTAAAAGTATTGCAAATATTGGAGCAATCCCCTAATCATCATTTAAGCGCGGAAGGTGTTTATAAGGCTTTATTGGAGACCGGAGAAGATGTGGGGCTTGCCACGGTCTATCGCGTGTTAACACAATTTGAGGCTGCAGGATTAGTTAATCGCCATAATTTTGAAGGGGGGCATTCAGTATTTGAATTAAGTCAGGGGGCTCATCATGATCATCTAGTCTGCATCAAATGTGGCTGTGTTGAGGAATTTGTTGATGAAATCATCGAGCAGAGGCAAAAAACAATAGCCGAACGTGCCAATTTTCACATGACTGATCATGCCTTAAATATTTATGGAATATGTCCACGCTGTCATAAAGGTGGATGAGCTGCCTGTGTGCACACGCTACGATAAGATAATTTTAGTTTATTTTTCTTTCTTGCCCAGAAGAAAATAGGTTCTTATAGAACCAATTCCTTTCATTTCTACAGTTCCACGTGGTTCAACAATAAATTCATCTTGCAGCATAAAAGCCATTTTTTCTGAAATATGGATTTTATTAGGGAGAGAGGTTTCTTCTAAGCGGCTGGCTAAGTTGACCACGTTACCCCATACATCATAAACAAATTTTTTATGACCAATTATCCCTGCGACTACAGGTCCATAAGTAATACCAATGCGTAATTGGAGTTGCATCTTATTATCTTGATTAAAAGACAGCAGCTTGTCTATGATGGCCAAAGCATAATTGGCAATATTGATTGCATGTCGTGTTGTTTGCTCGGGAACACCTGATACAGCCATATAGTTGTCACCAATGGTTTTAACTTTTTCTACGTAATATTTTTCAGTGAGCTGATCGAGCTCAGCAAACAATAGATTTAAAACATTTACGGTTTTTTTTGCGCCCAATTGTTCGGTTAGCTGCGTAAAATTAATAATATCCGCAAACATCACACTGGCTTGGGGGAATTCATCAGCGATACTTTCCTCTCCCATTTTCAAGCGTGAGGCAATTGATTCAGGCAGGATATTCAAAAGTAATAAATCATTTTCCTCATTGACCCTGGATAATGTTTTTAATGCATGAATTATAAAAAAGAGCATCAGTATTGTTGATAGAAATGAGAGTGCGAGGGCTAAGGCGATAATCTTTGACATTTTGGTATCAATTTTTTCATTTGTTAGGAATGTTCGATCATTTACGAGGGTAAAAAATTCCTGTAAGGGCTCCATCACCTGTAATTTTGCCTTCATATAATCAGTATCAAAAAGCATTTTTCTGGCTAATTCGGGATTAGGCTTCTCGATAATAGTATAATTTCCTAATTTATCTTGATATTTTCCTTCAATCAAATTCATCGCTTTAATTTCAGTTTCTGCAAGTTTATTGCTTTGATTTTCTGCTTCAGTCAATAAGGAAAACTCTTTGAGAGTAAAATGATGTTCTAACATCATTGCTGCTAACGATTTTGCTGGACCATAGGATTGGGGAAGATTATTACCAATAATCAAATCCCAATACAATTCATCATAATTTACAGGACGAGGCGAGGTGCCCTCACGTATAGCCAAAGTTTCATTATAGTAGTTACGGTATTTTTTCTCGCCGGTTATCACATAAAGACGAGATAACTCAGTTAAATCATCGGAGCTCTGACGAAGTTTATTGGCTAACACATACAATTGATAACGCTCATTGCTATCAATAACTTCTTGTACCGCAATGTGTTTTAATGCAAATAAACAAACGATTAGGCTTGTAAGTGTAATCGCGAGAAAAAAGAAAAAAAGTTTTAAAAGGCGAGTATTTTTAAGATGGAACTTTTTTAGCACGTTTGTCTCACGTTCTTTGCCAACTTATTTTGAAGGATAGCTCATTTATAATCGTTGAGCTATTTCTAATAACCAATTTTAAATGCTATTCTTTAATGAAGAAGATGGTTGTTTTATTAAGGAATTTTTTTAGGATAAGCCTTAACTAAGTTCAGGGATTAATTAATGAAATTGTTATTTTTAGGCGCGGGTAGTGGCTTAGGGACGGATTTTGGAAATTTCCAATCAAATATGTTACTTCTAACTGATAGTGGCAAGAAGCTATTGATAGATTGTGGCACGGACATTCGTTTTTCATTAACTAAAGCGGGTTATGTTCCCGAAGAGATAGATGCGGTCTATCTTAGCCATTTGCATGCTGATCATATAGGAGGTATCGAATGGTTCGCTTTCCAACGTAAATTTGCTTCGCAGAATGGCGCTCCCCAGTTAATAGCTCATGAACGCCTGGTGCATCCGTTGTGGGAGCATAGCTTAAGCGGCGGTTTGAAAACACTTGATGATAGAGAAGCAACGTTAAGTGATTATTTTGTGGTGCACGTAGTCAATGATGGCGAAATTTTTAATTGGGAAGGTTTAACATTAGATTTAGTGCAAACAGTACATATTTATTCAAATAAAAAATTGATGCCAAGCTATGGTTTGAATATTGGCTATAAGGGAAAAACTTTTCTTATTACCACCGATACACAATTTACCCTCGATCGTTTTAAACCTTATTATCGTGCTGCAACATTAATTTTTCATGATTGCGAAACATTGGATGTGCCCAGTGGAGTGCATACCCATTTTAATCAGTTAGATACATTAGATCCCAAAATAAAAGCAAAGCTTTGGCTATATCATTACAATGATGGGGACTTGCCTGATGCAAAATCTCATGGTTTTGCTGGTTTTGTTCGTTGTGGACAAGAGTTTGATCTCAATTAAAAATGCAAATAATTACCTCAGAAATTAAAATAAGAAAAACTCAGGTTTATTCTTAAAGTTTCATGTAGTTCATTGATATAATGGTCTACTTTTCAAACTGCGATATGGATATTTATGTGGATTGTATGGATTGCACTTTCGCGACCTTACACATTTATTGTAATGGCTCTAATGCTTCTTATTATCGGGCCTTTGGCAATTATGCGCACTCCTACAGATATTTTTCCTGACATCAATATTCCTGTTGTGAGTGTTGTATGGAATTATACTGGCTTACCCCCAGATGAAATGGGAAACCGCATTACGAGTGTGTTTGAACGCGCGGTAACCACCACAGTGAATGATATTGAACATATTGAATCAGAGTCTCTGATTAGTGTCAGTGTGGTTAAATTATTCTTTCAACCTGGTGTGAATGTTGATATGGCTCTAAGCCAGGTCACCGCAATCTCACAAACCATGCTACGCAATTTACCGCCAGGGACTTTACCTCCATTAATTTTAAGTTATAAAGCATCAACTGTTCCCGTATTACAACTTGTGCTATCGAGTGCGACCATTCCTGAGCAAAGGTTAAATGATTTGGGCAATAACTTTCTACGTACGCAACTTGCAACCGTACAAGGAGCGGCACTTCCTTATCCTTATGGGGGGAAAGTACGTCAAATACAGGTCGATTTGGATTTACAAGCAATGCAAACCTATGGGGTATCTGCACAAGACATTAATACGGCAATTCTTGCTCAAAACCTGATTATACCCTCAGGTACACAAAAAATAGGTGAGTATGAGTATATTGTGAAATTAAATGGCAGCCCGCTTTCACCCGTTGAATTAAATGATGTGCCTGTTAAATCAACCCCTGGTCGTGTCCTATATATTCGCGATGTCGCGCATGTGCGCGATGGTTTCGCACCGCAAACGAACATAGTGCGGGTAGATGGTAAGCGTGCGGTCATGATGTCGATACAAAAAACTGGGAATGCATCAACTTTAGATATTGTGCATCGGGTTAAGGCTTTATTACCCAAAGTTAAGGAGATGCTTCCTGCAGGACTTAATTTATCTTATTTTGGGGATCAATCGATTTTTGTCACCGCAGCGATTCATGGGGTTATTGTTGAGGGAGTCATTGCTGCAGCATTAACAGGGCTGATGATCTTACTTTTTTTGGGAAGTTTGCGGAGCACCTTGATTATTACGTTGTCTATTCCTTTATCGATTATTGCCTCGATTACTATTCTTTCTGCTTTAGGCGAGACAATTAATATTATGACTTTAGGTGGTTTGGCTCTTGCGGTGGGTATTTTGGTTGATGATGCTACGGTTGCCATAGAGAACATTAATTGGAATTTGGAGCAAGGCAAAGAAGTAGAGCAGGCTATTCTCGATGGTGCCAAACAAATCGCAATACCAGCACTTGTATCGACCTTATGCATTTGTATTGTGTTTGTACCGATGTTTTTTTTGGGAGGCGTTGCTCAATATTTATTTGTTCCTTTAGCTGAAGCTGTCGTTTTTGCTATGCTCATGTCGTATATTTTGTCACGCACGCTGGTTGCTACTCTGGCAAAATATTGGCTGCACAAACATGAGTTGATGTCCGAGGAGAAAAATAAAGGCCGATTCGCTCGTTTTCATCAGATGTTCGAAGAAAAATTTTCACGATTACGTTCTCGTTATTCTGAAGCATTAGCATGGGTATTACACAATGCTAAAGTTTTTATTCCTTGCTTCTTAGTTTTTGTTGGTGTCTCAATATTATTGCTTTGGCCATGGCTTGGTTCGAATTTTTTTCCTAATGTAGATGCAGGGCAAATTAAACTACACATTAGTGCGCCAACAGGGACACGAGTAGAGGAAACGGCTCGGCTCGTTGATAATATTGATACAATGATTCGACAGGTGATACCTCCTAAGGAGCTAGGAAGTATTGTGGATAATATTGGCCTACCTGTGAGTGGAATTAATTTATCGTACAGTAATTCAGCAACAAATGGTCCGGAAGATGCCGATATCTTAATTTCTCTAAACGATGGACATCGTCCAAGTTCTGGTTATGAGCATCAATTGCGATCTACGTTAAGAGAGCGTTTTCCACAAGTAACGTTCGCATTTTTACCAGCGGATATCGTCAACCAAATTATTAACTTTGGTTTGCCATCGCCCATTAATATCCAGGTGATTGGCTTAAAAAAAGAAGAAAATGCGCGTTATGCGAATAAGTTGATGAGCCAGCTAAAACGGGTTCCTGGTCTTACTGATGTACGCATAAGACAAGCCAATAACTATCCTGAGTTTTTTGTCGATGTAGATCGTAGTTTGGCAAGTGAACTTGGATTTACACAACTTAATGTCGCGTCGGATTTATTAATTACACTGTCTGGAAGCTTTCAAACGACACCCACATTTTGGTTGGATCCTAAAAGCGGAGTTTCTTACCCCATTGTGACGCAAGCTCCTCAATATGTGATGACCTCATTAAACGATTTGCTTAATGTTCCCATTGGAAGTTTAACAACGCCTAGCCAAGCACAGATTTTAGGTTCTTTTGCAAAATTGAGACGTACTTGGACCTCTGTGGTTGAGTCACATTATAATGTGCAGCCAGTGTTTGATATTTTTGCTTCGATACAAGATAGGGATTTAGGATCAGTGGCAAATGATATCAAGCAAATTATTCACGACACAAAAAAAGATGTGCCTAAAGGCTCATCTGTAGTGATTCGTGGGCAAATTGAAACTAAAGAGCATGCATTTCATGGATTGTATTGGGGATTAGCATTCTCAATTTTATTAGTTTATTTATTAATTGTTATTAACTTTCAATCTTGGACTGATCCTTTTATTATTATTACTGCATTGCCCGCAGCTATTGCTGGAATTGCCTGGATGTTATTTCTTACTCATACTGCATTAAGTGTTCCTGCTTTAACGGGAGCAATTATGTGTATGGGGGTTGCAACGGCGAATAGTATTCTTATTATTAGTTTTGCTCGAGATCACCTGGCAATTGAAAATGATCCAATGCAGGCAGCTCTTGAAGCGGGAAATACACGTTTAAGACCCGTAATGATGACGGCATTAGCCATGATAATTGGTATGTTTCCTATGGCATTAGGGCTAGGGGATGGCGGTGAACAGAATGCTCCTTTAGGACGGGCGGTAATTGGAGGGTTGTCTTTTGCAACAATAGCCACACTCTTTTTTGTCCCTTCTGTTTTTTATGTGATTCATGAACGCAAATTGAAGAAGAAGCAAAGGAAGGACCATGCGTAAAACGATTCAGTCGCATTTACAGAACCACCCGCATCGACGACTTATTATTGCGATTGCTGTTTTTTTATTCATTCTTTTAGTCATCATTTTTTTTCGCGTTTATGCGGCAATAAACTTACGGAATGAGACACTGGCAGATGCCGTTCCTATAGTGCGCGTCATGGAAGCAAAACAAGAAGCAGGGGTAGATAAAATTATTTTGCCGGGCAATGTTCAGGCCTGGCACGAATCACCTATTTTTGCCCGTACTAACGGCTATGTAAAAAAATGGTATGTCGATATTGGTAGTCGTGTTAAAAAAGGGGATCTACTTGCCGTCATTGAAACCCCAGAACTTGATGCGCAAGAGCGTCAGGCTAAGGCTGATTTGAATACCGCAATTGCCAATAATCAACTGGCTCAAATTACCGCAAAACGATGGCTTAATTTATTAAAAACGGAATCTGTCTCCCAACAGGAAACGGATGAAAAAGTGAGCTCAGCCGCAGCTCTTGAGGCGGCTATGTTTTCAGCGAAAGCTAATTTACAACGATTACAAGAGTTAGTAGGTTTTGAACAGGTTATCGCACCTTTTGATGGCGTTATCACTGCTCGTGCTACAGACATCGGTGATTTAATTGACGCAGGAAGCAGTTCAACAGCACGACCTTTATTTCGTATTGCTCAAACCAGTCCTTTGCGCATTTACGTCAAAATCCCTCAGTATTATTCTGCACGGATTAAACCCAATATGTCAGTCAAACTTCATTTTGCTGAACATCCTAAACAAGTTTTTCCTGCAAAATTATTTGAAACCGCACATGCTATTGATCCTAAGACGCGGACTTTGCTCGCCCAATTTGTTTCTAAGAATAAAAATGGAGAGCTATTACCTGGTGGTTATACCGAAGTTTGGTTTACTTTACCTATCCCTCCCAAGACTGTAATTTTACCTGTTAATACCCTGCTTTTTCGTGCTCAAGGATTGCAAGTAGCAGTGCTTGGCAAAGACAATAAGATTGTCTTGAAATCGGTTACTGTGCAGCGTGATTTTGGTTCAAAAGTTGAACTTGCTACAGGGGTATCACCGGGCGAGCGAATCGTGATTAATCCTCCTGATTCTATTATGAGCGGCGAAACCGTGCGAGTTGTTTCATGAATAAGTTGTTTGCTGTCGGAATACTTGTTTTTGCTTTGGTGGGTTGTTCTTTGGCACCACACTATCATCGTCCTGCCATGCCAATTCCTGAGCATTTTAAGGAACCAGGACAATGGGTAAAAATTAAATCAACACCAAAAGTCATTGCTCCAGATGCTTGGTGGTTGGCTTTTCATGATCCCGTGTTAAATGATTTGGAAAAACAGTTGAGTGTTGCCAACCAAGACTTGAAATTAGCTTATGCCCATTTTCAGGAGTCGATTTCATTGGTGCAAGTCGCGCGTTCGTATTTTTTCCCTACCGCTCAGGGATTATTCAACGCGGATAGACAACAAAACTCACAAACTGTTGCAAACCCGCCAACGACCCCAGTCTATAACCAATTTTTGTTGGGTGGTTTTCTTTCTTACGAGCTTGACGCTTGGGGAAGTATTCGTAATTCCGTCATTGTCAGTGAAAGCAAAGCCAAGGCAAGCGTTGCCGATATGGCATCAATTCGCTTGAGTTTACAAGCATCACTTGCGAATAATTATTTTGCCTTAAGGGGAAGTGATGAGGCACAACGCATTTTAGACATAACTGTTGTGGCTTATCAAAAAGCACTTTATTTAACGAAAAAACGTTATCAAGGCGGCGCAGCCCCCATCTCTGATGTGGACGAAGCTGAAACTCAGCTTGAAAATGCCAAAACGATGGCCGCTGACATGCGATTACAACGAGCGCAGCTAGAACATGCGATTGCCGTATTAGTTGGAGAAATACCTAGTAATTTTTCATTGGCTCCTGCAAAATCACCTAAGATTTTTCTGGCAATAGCTCCTAATCTTCCTTCAACTATTTTAGATAGACGACCTGATATAGTTGCCGCTGAATCTCAGGTTCTGGCTGCAAATGCAAATATTGGTGTAGCGCGCGCTGCATTTTTCCCCGTGATTGATTTAACTGGAAGTGGAGGTTTTCAAAGCAGGAGCTTAGCAAATCTTATTTCCAAACCCAGTCTTTTTTGGTCGCTTGGCCCTCTGAGTTTATTAACCTTAGCGCAACCCATAGCAGAAGTAACTATTTTTGATGGAGGGCGACTGCGAGGGTTATTAAATCAGGCCAAAGCTCAATATTTTGAAACGGTAGCTACTTATAGACAAACCGTGCTAACCGCCTTTCAGGAAGTGGAGGATAATTTGGTGGCGATTCGCCAGCTTGATAAGGAGTATCAAAGTCAAAAGGCTGCGGCGCGCGCGGCAAAGCGTGCATGGGAGCAGGAGTTGTATCGATATAAAGGCGGGCTTGTTACTTTTCTGCAGGTGGTGGTTGTTGAAAATATTGCATTACAGTCAGAACTTGCTTTAGTGAATATCCGCACTCGTCGTCAAATTGCCAGTATTCAGTTAATTAAGGCTTTAGGAGGGGGGTGGTCTTTAGATATGGGGAAGAAGAAGCCAAGGATCTCCTGATTTTGCACCTATTTTATTATCTCAATAAACGTAGGCTGGACTGCTAAGCCAGTTAGTTGAGATTACCATGATGGTTTTTCATAATGGACATTTTGAATAATAAGAATTAGCTCAGCAAGCGCTGGGCTTAACAGCCCAGCCTACACATTAATCGAGATTAATAGTATAAGAGTAGGTGCCTATGCCATCATACACGGTATCAATATAACGAATTCCGTTGCAAGAAGCACTCACTGATGGATGATTCATTAATGGGCCATCTTTAATATCAAGAACACACCAATTCTCTGAATCATAAGCAACAGTGACATGGGCATAACCGCTACGGCATTGGAATGAGTCTAAGAGCTCAAAACTACGTGGGCCAACGATGTGGAGAAGCACGTCTGCATCGTTAAATCCGCTCACTACGTAGATTCCAGGGTGAGAAGTATCACTTAGTCGGAAGTAATCTTTATAACCGCACCAAGATTTATTATCTGCGTGCGCATTCATCATCATCAAGCTGGTTGTTGCCAGTATCATCCATTTTTTCATTTCAGCGTACCTTTTATTATTATTAGATCCGCTGCGGATTATAGGGAAGTATTGGGTATAAAACAATCACTCTGCTGCAATACCTCCAGACGCGCGAGCATAGGTTGGTTTTGCAAGCCAAATTATGGCAAGTAAGATCATAAAGATCCATGCGGCAAGTTTGAATATATCGTTAGTAGCGAGCATAAATGCCTGATTAATTACAGTGGCGTAGATGACACCAAAACCTTTTAGGCCAGATATTCCTAATGAATGGAGTTTATCTAATGATTGTTGAACTAAAGGATTGTATGCAGTTATTTGTTCTACTAGGCGACTTTGGTGAAATGATTCCCTGTGATTCCATAAAGTAACACTGATCGATGTTCCAAAACTTCCGCCCAAAATTCTAAAGAAATTAGCAAGACCTAAGGCGCTTGCCAAGCGTTCCGCGGGGAGATCTGCGAGTATTAAGGCGATTAATGGGGTAAAGAAAAAAGCAATGCCAATTCCTTGAACTAATCGAGGCTCAAGCAGTTGGATAAAACCCACGTCAGTGTAAAAATTAGATTGCCATAAGGACGTCACTACAAAGACAATAAATCCAAGACTGATAATGATGCGCAAATCAAATTTGCCCATATAGTTGCCCACAATAGGGGTTAAGAAGAAAGGTAGGATTCCTACTGGAGCAACGGCCAGCCCTGCCCAAGTTGGGGTATAACCCATTTGTGTCTGCAGCCATAAAGGAAAAATAACTACAGTGGCAAAATATACCAAATAGCCAAAAGTCAGACTGATTGTCCCAATAGTAAAATTGCGGTCAGCAAATAAATATAAATCAATAATTGGATGACTTTGTGTTAAAAGCCAAATGATTAAAAAGCTTAGCGTGACTGTTGAGATGATTGTTAACGTAACAATGAAATTCGAGTTGAACCAGTCTAAATCATTCCCTTTATCTAATAAAACCTGCAAGCAGCCAATTCCTATTGATAACAATGCTAAGCCAATAACATCAATAGGCAATTTGGTGATGGGTGTTTCTCGACCACTCAAGGTGATCATTGTGAATATTACAGAGAAAATACCTACAGGAACGTTAATATAAAAAATCCAAGGCCAGGTATAGTTATCAGTAATTATACCACCCATAATTGGACCAAATATGGGACCTACAACGGCAGTCATGGCCCATATTCCAGTTGCCAGCCCTCTTTTCTCAGGAGGGTAGTTGGCGAGAAGAATACTTTGTGATAAAGGAATCATCGGCCCAGAAACAGCCCCTTGAAGCACACGGAAAAAAATCAGCATCTCTAAATTTGCCGACAATCCGCATAGCACGGAGGTTATGGTAAATAAGGTGGTAGAGAACAGGAATAAACGAACCTCACCAAAGCGTTTGGCCAGCCATCCTGTCAGGGGGAGCATAATCGCCTGACTTACTGCAAAAGAGGTAATAACCCAAGTTCCATTATCAGGACTAACCCCCAAATCGCCAGCAATGGTTGGAATGGCCACGTTCGCAATGGATACATCAAGAACATTCATAAAAATCGCCAATGACAAAGAAATCGTCATTAATGCCAATCTACTGCCAGTGAGTGGGGCGAGCTCAGCCATTATGCTTTTGTCCTTGGCAAGTACATATCAGATGAGTTCGCATGTAAAATTTCATTAATAAGCGATTCTACCTCTGCAAGTTGTTGTTCAAAAATCCTTGTTTGATAATTAAATTTAGGCTCTGCCGTTTGGGGCATCCGATACCCATCTAAATTACTCACATCAATGGTTACACGCATGGACAATCCAAGTTGTAACGGAATTTTTTCTAACTCATCGGGATTGAGACTAATGCGTACAGGAAGTCTTTGTACGATTTTAATCCAGTTCCCAGTTGCATTTTGGGGCGGCAGCAAGGAAAACGCCGCACCTGTTCCGGCATTTAAACCCACAACTTTACCGTGATAGGCCATTCCTGGATAAGCATCAGCAGAGAGTGTAACTGGTTGGCCAATGCGGATATCATCTAATTCCGATTCTTTGTAATTTGCATCAACCCAAGTATCATCTAATGGAACAATCGCTAACATGGCCGAACTCATGGACACTTGCTGGCCTGGGTGTACATTCCTTTTGGCTATAAAGCCAGTGACTGGTGCTGCAATGGTTGTTCTTTGGAAATTCAGATAAGCTGTTTTCAAATTTGCTTTTGCAGCCTCAACAAGTGGGTGTGTATAGAGATGTGAGTTTTCAACTATTGCCAAGGCTGCATCCAGTTGGTGTAATGATAAATCATAAGTTGCCTGTGCAGCTTCAAGCGCTGTTTTATAATGTTGCATCTCCTCACGGGATACCGCACGGTTGCCAGATAGTCCTTCACGTCGTTTAAAATCGAGTTGTGCCTTAACTAGATTTGCTTTATTTACAATCACATTTTGTTTGGACTCAGCCGCATTTTCAAAGTATTGGCGTACCTGGCGTACCGTTTGCGCTAGATCTGCTTTTGCTCGTTGGAGCGCCACCGCATAATCAGTAGGGTCCAATTTAATGATGACTTGCCCTTCTTTTACTAATTGAGTGTCATCGGTTTTGATTTCAATTACAGTCCCGGGGATTTGCGGCATAAGCTGTACCATATTCCCGCTGACATAGGCATCGTCAGTGTAGCGTTCGAATCGTCCCCAAATCAGCCAATAGAGAAACCACAACACGGCGACAAATAAAAAAATACCACCAAGAATGAGCATCGCGGTTTTACGTTTATGCAAGGTTTCAGGTGAGGGACCACCATTTTTTTGAGACTTGGCTTCAGTTTCGTTTTTTTCTGTCATCGTTTAAAGCTCTCCACCTAAGGCTGCTAATAAGGCCACAAAAGCTTGTTTTTGACGCGTTTGTAAGTTGTACAAAGCAGCTTTTTGTTGGATTAATAATTGTTTTATTTCAATAAGTTGGGTGTAGTCAATAATCCCTTGAGTATACCGTGATTGAAATAGTTTGTAATTGGATGCTGTATTATTTAATGCTTGGTTTTGCGCATTAATTTGAGCATCAAGTGTTTTTAACGCCGATAATTGATCACTGACTTGCTGCAATGAATTTAAAATAGTTTGATTATATTGGTTCACTGAAAGTTCATATTGCGTGTAATTTACCCCTAGGTTTGCTCTGCGTGCGCCCGCATCAAAAATAGGTAAATCAAACGCTGCCGAAGCGTTATCGTTTTGCAGCCATATATTAAAAGCTTTAGTAAAGTAAAAGCTTTGCAAGCTTAGCAAACCTTTTAGATTAATATTGGGAAAAAAAGCTGTTTTAGCAACCTTCACTTGATGTGCTGCTGCTTCAGCTAGAGCACGGGCAGAGGCAATATCAGGTCTTTGCGCGAGTATATTTGCAGGGATTACTGCAGGTAACATAAGCTGTCTCTTGTTATAAACAAAAGTCGCTGTATCAATTTGTGTGTTCAGAGGGTTTTTGCCCATTAATACAGCCAATTGATGCCGTGACTGCAGTTCTGCACGTTTGTAATCCTCTATGGATAATATGGCTGCTTGGGAATTAGCTAATGCTGTTTTTACTGGAATATTGGATTCGATGCCTTGCTTTTCTCGGGCAATGATAATATCCGCAAGCTGTTTAAGTAAGCGCACATTTTCTTTGGCTAAACGTTGTTGGATCATATTATTTTGAATATCGAAATAAGTTGTAGCCACTGCAGCACTCAAAACGAGTTGTGTTTCTGCCAAATCCATCTGTGCAGCAAAGGTTTCACTTACTTTGCTTGCTAAGTTTTCTCTGTTTTTGCCCCAAAAATCCAGCTCATAATTAAACTTTAAGCCAATATCGGCAATCTTCGCCTGATCAATTTTGATTGAATTGAACGGGGGAGGTACTGTACCACGTATTGGAAAGTATGCTTTTTCTAAATAACCGCTGGAGTCTAAAAATGGCCAAAGTGATGAAGAGGCAATTTTGGCAAGATGCTGAGCGCGTTTAACTCGTGCTTTAGCGCTATGCATATTAGGTGCATCTACGAGAGCAACAGAAACGAGTTGATTTAATTGCGGATCGTTAAACCGTTTAAAATGCTGCGCTGCATTGTTTTTTTTAGGAAGCTTGTAAATGTGTTTTGCTGCTAAATCGGCCGCATTAAGTGGTTCTGTATTCGTATGGACTTCCCCGAAAAGGGAGCAGCCCGTTAATGCTGGCGTCATTAAAACACAAATTACAAAGAACGAGCGCAAAATTTATATCCTTTTTATGCGTGAATTGAGTACTGTATCAATTTTTTTTAGAAAATACATTAAGATACTGCATCCTAATATTTCTAACTTTACAAGAATTTGGTCTAGAATAATCTATGTAAAGAGCAATTTTAAAAATAAAAAGAGAGGGGTAGTTATGAATATTCTAAAAAAAGTACTTATGGTTAGTATTTGTTTCACAACACTGGCAATATTAAGTTCCTGTGGGACAGTCCATGGTTTTGGAAAAGATGTCTCTACAGTTGGTAAAGACATTCAAAGAGCATCAAGATAATTTGCTCTATGCTCCCTATAGCAAATGCTATGGGGAGTATTTGCTCAATTTGCCAAACGGCATGACGATGTTCGACGAAGAGTTTGAATCGTTCATTTTATTTCTTCCATTTCTAGTGAATGCCTGATTTTTATGATGAGATTCCCGGCAATGCTTGGATTCTGCGGTTTTTTGTTCCTATTTCCTTTTTAATGTACGGTTGCCATTGCCATAAAGGGATATCGAAATTTTGGGCGTGAAATAACTCATTTAAATGAGAAATTAAGGCTTCTTTTTCTGGTAAATCGGGAGTGATTTGAATGGTAAACTGATTTAAAGCGTGTTGTTGTATGGTATAGTCATCAAACTCAAAAGGGAATGATGCCATTTTTTGGCGAATTAAGTCAGCAAAAATGGGAAACACTTCATTGTTTTGGGTTGCATAACAAATATCACCTATGCGCCCCTCAATTCCCGCCAATTGTGTAAACACCCCAGATGATGGTTCTTCAATTAAGACATCATCTAAACGATAGCGGATTATTGGTTGCGTTGCGCGCAACAGGTCGGTAATAATCGGAACAAATCGTTTTTCATCCAGCCATTCTTTTTCAATAATTAAATACTCTTCATTCATTAACAAACGGTTATTTTCTTTATCGCTAATTGCTAAAAAGCCTTCAGTGCATTGATAAACTTGTGCCACCTGACAATTAAAAGCTTTGCTTATAATCGCCTCATCACGTTGTTCTATAACTTCCGCAACCGCAAATATTTTTTTAGGCATAATTGATAAGCGATGTTTTTCTTTAGCCAAAGCCAGCAACACAGAGGTTGGTGCAGATAAAATAGTAGGCTGCATGGTATTCAAACGGCTTATATGGGTTTCGAAATGCTCCAGTAAATCAAAAAAATGGAATTGAATTTTTTTACTTTTACTTAGGGTTGTATAGAGTCTACTATTTGCTCTGAGGAAAAATGCAATACGCTCATTTCGCTTTAATCCATGGGGTAATGCTTTAGCCAATAAAATACCCGCCCAGGCATCGCGTTCTTTTGCATTGGCTAGAAATAAACCGCGATTTCCTGACGTTCCGGAAGACAACCCAACCGCGATGTCATTAATTAAAGCAGAAAAATCGCGCGTGTTTTCTGCTGTTAATGCCAATTTCAATGCATGATCCTTTTTTATATTTGCCGTATTGATATCATCAAAATGCTGCATCATGATTTTTTTGTTGATAATTGGCCATTCATTTAGGGGTTTATCTAAATAAGGTTGATAAAAAGGCGATTTGGACAAGGTTGTTTTGGCTAACTTTTTAAATCTTTTTTCTTGGTATGCGGATAATTGCTCACGGGTTTTGAAGCGTTTATGAAGCAAATGTGTTTTAAAATAATAATAAAGCAACCTCAGTATCATCGTTGCCCCTCCACAAGACGAGCACGGATGTGTTGACAATGTGAGGGAATAATATCGATCTCTTTATTGTTTTTAAAAAGCTGGTGTAGATTGTTGATGGTTTGCTGGTACGCCTCTTTATTATCATGAATTAAGTAGGTGAACTCACTTGGTAAAATGGATTCCTTAAAGGTTTCTTGATGCCAACAACTGTCTGCAACTAAGAAGGTTTCCTGGGATGTTTTAAAATACAGACCGATTTGTCCCTTCGCGTGTCCTGGTAAAGGAATAGCAATAAGTTGTTCGTCATTAAAAAGATCAAATCCAGTTGTAAATGGAAATAGGTTAGGTCCCAGGACTACTTCATTTTTTAACACAACCAAGCGTTCATAAAAATCTTTGGGGAGTAGTCCGGGTAAAAAACCCTGTATCAATGCTTTGATTCCTGTTTTATCACGGATGTCGTTTATTGCTTCGGCGTGACAGAAGAATTGTGCATTAGGAAAATCGTTTAAACCACCAATGTGATCAGCATGGAAATGAGAAATCACAATACTCTTGATCTCAGAGGCTCGAATGTTTTTTTCTGTTAATTGTTCTTTAAGCGATTTTTTTAACGTCACAGGAGTTAAGCGTCTATAGATGGAGTAAGGAAATTTTTGCGTTAAAGTGTAGAAGCGACTGCTATAACCTGTATCAAAGAGAATATATCCTTGGGTTGGGTGTTTGATTAAAGCACAAAGTGCTGGGTATTCGCATTGCCGCCAACGCCCTTTTTTTAGGGTCATGCGTTCACAGTGTTTACAATGACCAGCTTCGAATAATTGATACTCTATCATGTTCTTTGATACCACATCGCAAAACGCTCTATACCTTGATTAATACTGATTTTGGGTTGATAACACAAATCTTTTTGCGCTGCTTCAATATTTAAAGTTTGTCCCATGCATAAAACTGCTGCACTGTAGCGAGTCAAACGCGGTTCTTTGTCAGTCAATGAAAGGCTATAAAGTTTTTCCAGAGACGCAGCATACATTTTTGCAAGTGAGTAGGGGATAAATTTGGGTTTAAAAGGCTTTTGTAATGTTCTAAAGAGTTCAGAAAGAATCGTGATTAATGCTTTGGGCTCAGCATTGGTTATGTTGTATTTCTTACCACAAAACTGTTGATCAGCTTGGGCTGCGAGAAGCAAGCTTTCTACTACATTTTCGACATAAGTAATGTCGATTATATTTTGCCCAGTACCAATAATAGCTAGAACGCCGTTTTTTTCATTCTGGAGTATCCGCGGTAAAATAGCGCGATCATGAGGACCAAAGATAGCGCGTGGACGTATAGTGATCACATTAAGGCCGCGTTCATGATGGGCTTTATCAATCAGGGATTCAGCGAGCAATTTGGTTTTTACATAATAATTAGCAGGTTTTATAGGTAATACCGCATCTTCCTTAATATTATGTTGTTCGGTGAAATTAAAATAAATACTTGGTGATGAAACATGAATTAAGCGTGTATTTGGCGGTGTTGCCTCAATGATATGTTGTGTACCAAGTACATTGGCATTATAAAAATCTTTATATCGTCCCCAAGGACTTGAAAGCGCTGCGCAATGAAAAATGGTTTGGGCATCGCGTGCTATTTTTTTTAATCGTTCTTTCTCGTGTAAATCAACTGCTATAAATCGTGCGCCGGCTTGGGTAATCATTTTGCCAAGCTGTTCATTACGCCCCAACGCGATGACTTCATGGCCATTTGCGACTAACCGCTGCGTTAAGCTCAGCCCCAGACACCCCGTTGCCCCAGTAACAACAGACACCATCATTAATACTCCATAATTATGCCACCAGTAGCCAAACCTGCACCTGTACCTAGTAATAATACTAATTGTCCACGGCGTAATTGCTGGCTGTCAACTAAAGAACATAATGCAGTGGGAATCGATGCCGCAATTTGATTTCCATGGTTTGGATAAATTGTAATGAATTTTTCAGTGGGAATGTTCAATCGTTTTTGCACATGGTGCATCGCCAGCAAACTTGCCTGATGAGGGACAAACCAATCAATATCATCCAGAGTAAGATTGGCTTTGCGTAAAAGATTTTCCATAAGATTGTCTACTAATTTAGAGGCTAATTTAAATACTTTTTTACCGTCCATATAAAATAGGCCTTGCTCTAAATTCTTTAGAGGATTCTTCGGAGGTAGACGTGTACCACCTGCTTCAATTTGGCAAAAAGTGGAGCCAATGCTGTGTGTTTCATGATGTGCTGATAAAATTCGATTTGTTCCATCACTTTTTTCAAGAATACATGCTGCAGCGCCATCACCAAAAATGGTGCATGTTTCCATATCACGCCAATTTAATCCTGCGGAGGCGATGTCACTGGATACAATAAGAATGCGTTTAAATCGGCCGCCTTCAATGAGATATGAGGCAACATCTAAGGCATTAATGAAGCTAAGGCATGTACTGTTTATGTCAAAACAAGAGGTTCCTGATTGCTCTAGTCCTAATTGTTTTTGAATTAACGCAGCGGTACAAGGAATTGCTTGTTCACTCACCCCACAAGCACTGATGATGGCATCGATCTCTGTTAATTGAATATCAGCCTGCTGTACTGCAATCAATGCAGCTTGTGCGCCCATATAGGAAGTTGTTTCAGCAGGCGAGGCAAAGTGACGTGAAATCAAGCCGGATTTTTTTTGTACACTTCCTTGGGGCAAGTTAAGTTGTATGTCTAGTTCTGAAGACAAAACTTTATTTCTGGGTAAATAACTCCCCATTCCTGTAATTTTTACCGCGAGCATATTTAATTCCTTCAGTACTTCAATTAACTACTCGAAGTTTGCTGGATGGAAAATAATCGACAATCATTATATTATATGGACATTTATTATTCAAATAGAATGCATTTGCAAAGCATCTAACAACGACTAAAACTGTCAACCCTTAGCAATCCATGATAAATTAACCCAATTCATTAAATGATTTGCAAAGGATTGTAGTTAGTGTGTGAGCTGAAACAACATCTAAGAGTATTGAGCTTCGTTTTGCTGAGCACCGTTCTGCAAACCTCTTGTAAGGTTGGCCCTAATTTTCATTCACCTACTCCACCCAATGTTGAAAGATATACCGAAAAACCATTACCTAAAAAAACTGTAAGTACTTCCGGCGCAGGTGGGCAAGCACAAACTTATATCACGAATAAGGACATTCCTATATTGTGGTGGGAGCTCTATCAATCTCCTGAAATTAATCAGTTAATTCGTACGGGCTTAGCCAATAGTCCCAATTTAGCTGCAGCATCTGCTGCTTTACGTCAAGCTCAGGAAAACTTAAAGGAACAAATTGGCAATTCGATGTGGCCTTCAATCGATGTGACTGATTCGATGCAAACGCAACGTTATTCAGGTGCACAAATAGGGATCCCAAATGAAAGTGCCACATTTACCATCTATTATACCTCATTTAATTTATCCTATACCTTGGATGTTTTTGGCGGTGCACGCCGTCAAATCGAAGCATTACGTGCTCAGGTTGATTATCAACAATTTCAAGTCATTGCAGCTTATCTGACCCTGACTGCTAATATTGTTACCACTTCAGTGGCTGTGGCGTCATACCAAGCACAAATTAATGCAACGCTTGATCTGATTAAGACAGAGCAAGGGGTGCTCGATATTTTAAATAAACAATTTCGTTTGGGGGCTGTTTCAAAAGAAAATATACTGACGCAACAAACCCTGCTTGAGCAAACTAAAGCAACATTACCCCCATTACAGAAAAGTTTATCACAAGCGAGACATTCGTTATCTGCACTTGTAGGTACTTTTCCAGATGCACCTTTACCGGTGATTGATTTAGACCGCTTAAAACTACCCATTGAGATACCTGTGAGTTTGCCCTCGAATCTTGTTCGCCAACGTCCGGATGTGCGCGCATCTGAAGCATCGCTTCATCAGGCTTGTGCTCAAGTTGGAGTAGCAACCGCCAATTTATTTCCGCAATTTACGCTCAGTGCTAATGAAGGATGGCTTGGTACCACCTATTCGGGACTCTATATCGCAAAAAATAATGTATGGTCCGTAAGTAACCAGGTATTACAACCCTTATTTCGTGGGGGCGCTTTACTGGCGCAACGACGCGCTGCAATTGCGGCATATCAGCAATCTGCGGCTCAGTACAGGCAAACTGTATTGCAAGCTTTTCAGAACGTAGCAGATGTTTTAAGGGGCTTGGAAGTCGATGCCCGCACCCTGCAAGCGCAAATAAATGCTGAAAGCGCGGCTCGCGCTTCTTTAAATCTCACGCTAAAGCAGTATCATTTGGGGGGCGTGAATTATATAAATTTATTAAACGCGCAACAGCAGTACCAACAGGCTCGAATTAGCCGTATTCAGGCACAAGCTACGCGTTACAGTGATACAGCCGCATTATTCCAAGCGTTAGGTGGGGGCTGGTGGCATAAACCTTGGTGTGTCAAAGAGTGTCTATGATGAAAGAGATATTTTTGAAAAAACAGATGATTATTATGTTGGTTGCGGTTGGCCTTTTGTTTGGTCTGATTTTTGGTTGGAAGGCCTTTGGTAACTACATGATGCAACAATATTTTCTTCAGAATAAGTCGCCTGCAGTAACGGTGTCTACGATGAAAGTTGAGAGTTCCTTGTGGCAACCTACGCTTAAAGCGGTAGGCAGCATGCGTGCACGTCTTGGTGTGAATGTCACAACAGAACTGGCAGGCATGGTACAAACAATCTATTTTACTCCAGGATCTATTGTTAAAAAAGGCACTGTTTTGGTGCAATTAAATGCAGATGCGGAGCTGGGACAATTACATTCATTACAAGCACAGGTTGAATTAGCAAAAATTACTTATAATCGTGACAAGGCGCAATATGCTGTGCGTGCAGTGAGTAGGCAAGTAGTCGATACCGATGAGTGGAATCTCAAAAATTTACAGGCTCAAGTGGCACAGCAAGCCGCAACTGTTGAAAAAAAGACAATTCGCGCGCCTTTTGATGGGCAATTGGGTATTAACAATACCAACCCAGGGCAATATCTTAATGTAGCAGACACGGTCTCGACCTTACAGGCATTGGATCCTCTTTATGCTGATTTTTATTTGCCGCAGCAAGATTTGGCTCAGTTAGAGCTCGGGCAAACGGTGAAGGTTGTTACCAATACTTTCCCCAAGAAAGTATTTTTGGGAAAAATTACTACCATAGAACCTATTGTCGATAGTGCTACTCGTAATGTGCAGGTAGAGGCTACTATCCCTAACCCTGATTATCAATTGAAACCAGGTATGTTTACTCAAGTTGAAGTTGAAACCGGGGCGAAGCAAAGTTTTCTGACTTTACCGCAATCAGCCATTAGTTTTAACCCCTATGGCGATATTGTCTTTTTAGTTAAAGACAGTGGCCAAAAAGATAAAGATAATAAGCCAGTTCTTGTGGTCAAACAGATTTTTGTTAAGGTTGGAGAGACCCGGGGCGATCAAATTGCTATCCTACAAGGCTTGCATGAGGGGGATATTGTAGTAACCAGTGGTCAATTGAAACTTAAGAATGGTAGCCATGTTCTTATTAATAATAAAATACAGCCAAGTAATGACGCATCGCCAAAAATAGTCGGGAGATAGTAGCCCAGACTCAGATGCATTATGAAGTGAGTAGTTAGATAAAGAATAATCTAAGGATTAGATAAATGCGGTTTACCGATATTTTTATTAAAAGACCTGTGCTTGCTACAGTGATTAGCTTGTTGCTTTTAGCAATGGGCCTACGTTCTATTGGTTCTTTACCGGTAATGCAATATCCATTTACAGAAAATGCCATTGTCACTGTAACGACCACTTATACGGGGGCAGACCCTGATGTTATTGCTGGTTTTATTACTACGCCATTAGAGAATTCCATTGCCCAAGCTAATGGGATTGATTATATGACCTCTGTCAGTGCGCCTAGCACCAGTACGATTACTGTAAATCTTCTTTTAAATTATGATCCATTGAAAGCATTGTCCGATATTACTACTAAAGTAAACGCGGTATTGAATCAACTTCCCAAAGACGCGCTGCAACCAGTCATCACGGTTTCGGTTGGACAAACAATTGACTCCATGTACATTGGTTTTTATAGCGATGAATTGCCGATTAACAAAATTACAGATTATTTAATTCGGGTAGTGCAGCCCAAGTTACAGGCTGTTAATGGGGTGCAGAATGCCCAAATTCTAGGAAATCAAACATTTGCCTTACGTGCCTGGTTGGATCCGGTGAAACTGGCTGGATATGGAATTACGGCAGCAGAGGTAGGAACTGCTCTTGCGAATAATAATTTTATTTCCGCAGTAGGTCGTACTGATGGACAAATGTTTATTCAAAATCTTACTGCCGGTACGGATCTAACTAATGTCAACCAATTCAGGAAAATGGTTATTAAAGCTCAAAATGGAGCGATTATTCGTTTAGAAGACGTGGCCACTGTAGATTTAGGTGCGCAAAATTATAATTCATCGGTGAGTTTTGATGGACGAACAGCAGTTTATATAGGAATTGTTGTTGCGCCTTCGGCAAACCTGTTGACGGTAATTAATGAGATTAGAAAAATATTTCCAAGCATCCAGGAACAATTCCCTCAAGGACTATCAGGAAACATTGTATATGATGCCAGTTTATTCGTTCACTCTTCTATATATGAAGTGATTTTTTCTTTATTAGAAGCATTTTTAATTGTAACCGGTGTTATTTTTATTTTCCTTGGATCAATTCGCTCCGTTGTTATTCCACTTGTTGCTATTCCCTTATCCTTGATCGGGGCATTTTGGATTATGCTTATTTTGGGGTATTCAATTAACTTGCTTACCTTGTTGGCTTTGGTACTTGCTATTGGACTGGTAGTCGATGATGCCATTATTGTTGTTGAGAACATACAACGCCATATAGAGGAAGGGCAAACACGCTTGAAAGCTGCTTTATTAGGAGCGCGTGAACTAGCAAATCCCATTATTGCAATTACGGTAGTTTTAATTGCGGTTTATTTACCTATTGGATTTATGGGGGGGTTAACTGGAGCATTATTTACCGAGTTTGCTTTTTCACTCGCAGGTGCTGTTACTGTTTCGGCGGTAATTGCATTAACTTTATCTCCTATGATGTGTTCGAAATTCCTAAAAATGGGGGATGGGGGCGTTAAAGGGCGTTTTATGACTTATGTTGATAATTTGTTTGCAAAGCTCGAGAAATCTTATGCACGAGTTTTGTCTGCAACATTTAATCATCTGTCAGTCGTCATTTTCTTTGCAATCATTATTTTGTGCAGTAATTATTTTCTTTTTATTACTTCGGAGAACGAGTTAGCTCCTCAAGAAGATTTGGGGATTGTCATTGCTCAGGTGACTGCACCAGCGAACGCTTCCCTAGCTCAAACTCAACTTTATGCAAATGCAGTGAATGACATTTTTAAAAAATTCCCGGAAACGGATCACATTTTCCAAGTTGATGGTTATCAAGGCCTGAATACATCGATTATTGGTATGGTCTTAAAACCCTGGGATGAACGCAAACGTACATCGAATGATTTACAACCCTTAGTGCAAAATGAACTTGATAAGATTGCCGGAGCGAAAGTGGCAGCGTTTCAGTTACCTTCATTGCCTGGAGGGGGAAGTGGATTGCCCATTCAATTTGTTATTACTACGACAGAAACGTTCGACAAATTAAACATCGTGCTACAGCGAATTTTGGACAAGGCTTATGAGTCAGGTATTTATGCTTATATTAATCCCGACCTCAAAATCGACCAATTGCAGACAAGAGTTAATTTAGATCGCGATAAAATATCTCAGTTTGGTTTGACCATGCAAGATCTTGGGAATGTGTTTGGCTCTGCTTTAAGTGAGGGTTATATCAACTATTTTAATTTTGTTGGTCGTTCTTATCAGGTTATTCCACAAGTAAAAAGGGAAACACGTTTAAACACGGATCAAATATTGAATTATTACATCAAGACATCTTCTGGCGCTTCAATACCCCTTTCCACAGTTGCTAGTTTACAAAGACAGATTGTGCCTGAATCATTAAACCATTTTCAACAGCTTAATTCCGCTACAATTTCTGCCGTTGCCTATCCGGGCATATCTATGGGAAAAGCCTTGGATACTTTTGCTAAGATTGCCAAGCAGGTTCTGCCTCAAGGTTATTACATCGATTATGCTGCCCAATCACGTCAATATATCCAGGAAGGTGCTAACCTTATCGTTACTTTTTTCTTTGCTTTAATTATTATCTTTTTGTCATTGGCCGCTTTGTTTGAAAGCTTCCGCGACCCGCTTATTGTTTTGATTAGTGTCCCCATGTCGATTTGTGGGGCTATGATTTTTATCAGTTTAGGCATTGGCGGCGCGACGCTAAATATCTATAGCGAGGTTGGTTTGGTTACATTGATTGGCCTTATTAGCAAACATGGTATTTTGATTGTGCAATTTGCTAATGATTTGCAGGCAGAGGGGCAAAAGAAATTAGATGCCATAAAAGCAGCTGCTGCAATTCGCTTGCGTCCTATTTTGATGACTACTGCGGCTATGGTTTTAGGGGTTATACCCTTAATTGTTGCTACAGGAGCGGGAGCGGAGAGTCGTTATAATATTGGTTTAGTCATTGCAATGGGGATTTCTATTGGGACCTTATTTACTCTTTTTGTTGTTCCATCAATGTATTTGTTGTTAGCTGCAGATCATACGAAAATAGCTGCTGCTGAGCATCTAGATGAAGAGGAGTCTTTGGGCTAATCTGGTGGTGGCTTTTGAATTGAGATAATTATGGAGCAGTAGAGCTGATGGCTGGCATAGCTGGGGCATCATATCGTTTGGGTTCTGCATCTTTAGCTGTTTTTGTTGCAGCAAATAGGCCAAAGCGCTTCGTGAGTACACTGATTTCAGGCGGGTTGTGAACGGCGTCATTAAGATTATCATGAAGCTTTTGTCGAGTAGGAGTATACAAATTCAATGCCTCAAGCAATGATAAAAAACACATTTTTAAGTAAGCAAAACTAAAGGTCTCTACTTGCGGATGTGTTGCTAGAATAATTCCTGAGAAATTAGTTAGAGGTTCATCGACTTTCTTTTTTATTTCTGCCAAACGCTCTGAAATTTCCAAGGCTGGATTTTTAGCAATTTTTTCTAATAAAACAATAAGATCTGATTTTGGATTTAAAGTATTATTATTTTCAGATATTGAACTTTGATTGGCGATAGCCGTTCTAGAATAGCTGAAATAAATTTTAAATTGCGTCAAAGCATCCCGTATTGCATCAAGCTGATAATATTGAACGTAGAATTTTTTCTCAAATTTACTGATTTCTATTTCCAACAATTTTTTGATACTTCGATCAATATCCTTAGATGTTTTTGCTTTAGCAATTATGTTATTTCTAAGAGTGAGTAAATACGCTTTAAGCGCACCCCTATATTCCTCATCAATATATTCTAAACCTATATGGCGATTGCACATGACTGCACAATGTTTGTCGAATGATTCGGTTGTATACTGCTCGACAAAAGCTGTTTTCTCTTCTTTTTGGATTGGCGCTAAGTTCATGAGATAAACTAAGCGTTCTTCTGCAGTATTTAACCGCATTTGCTGTGTTGCTTTTAAACCCAGGTAATAATGATGGCTTGCAACGATTAACGCCTCGATTTCAGTAAAATGAGGGTCATAAGCTTTAAGTCCAGAATTACATAGCTGATCCAGCTTATGATCTTCAGGGTATTGACTGCTGGCAATTTCTACTTTTTTATCTTTTTTTAGTTTTGCTAACTTGGGAAGTGCTTTTTTATAAGCAGCGCATAATTGTTCTTTTGCTATATTTAATGGGACTTTGGGTTTTTGCGGAGCAGTGATATCAAGAAGGTCTATAGGTGTTGTCATTTCGAGATACCATTGATATAGATTTTCAATATCTTCGTGGTCTTTATCTATTTTTTTGGCATATTTTTGGGCTCTGCTGATTTGTTTTTTAGTCAGCGCAATTCTTTTTTCTAATGGTTCCTTGTCGCAAATTAATCCTATGCGTGTTTTCGACTTCAAATCCAGAGGATGCAATAGCCCTTTAAAAAATTCATTCGTTATTTGTCGTAATGGGCCGGATAAAATGCCTGGGGCGAGTCCTAACCTGTTTTCCCAGCGATCTGCCTCTAGAAGCATCGGGGTAAATACTGTCGATTGCATCTTCCCGAGATTGTCCAGTATCGCATCATGAGACGTACTGGTAAATTCAGTGAGTTTTGCAGTGAGTTCCTGGTAAAGGTAAATCATATTGGGTGTTTGCAGGAACAATTTAAAATAAGAGTCAGAACTGTTAATCAAATTTTCTATAATTAAAGTTGCTTTTTTGGCGCGAAGATGCAATTCATTTAGCTCTTCGGTTGTCATGTAGTTCGTATTTTTTAAGGCTCTAATATGCTTAGGGCTAATATAAAAGGTATTAAGGACATACCAAAGTGAGTTGAATTGTACTTTATCTGGTCCGTAAGGAACTTGTTCGGGGGAAACTTGATATGCATCAGAATGTTCCTGGAGGGTGGCGTAAAGATTTTGTGCTTTATTAAGTAAATCACGAGCTATAAATCCTAAATGTGGATCAGCAGCCAAACGCTGTGCAGCCTTGATGATTTCATTAAGATGTCCATAAGCTTGCAGTAAATGGTATACATATCTACTTTTAATGCTTTGATTATTTAAATCCTCTAACTTAAGAACAATCCCTTCCAAATGGAACAAACTGTTAAAGATATCCTTTAATGCACAGACTTGTTTGCTTTGAGCTAATCTCTGATTATTATCCTCCATTTCGGGAAATGGTACTGCCGATGGAGGGAATATAATTTGCACACCATCACTCAACATTGCTGTGGGTGATAGGTCCATCATTTTAGGCTTTCTTAATGCATTAGGAGTTAATGCATCTTGCATTGCATGATTAAATAGCTTGGTGACTTCAAATAAGGATTGTTTGAAGTCATGGATGTATTTGGAAAAATCGGTATTAGGGATAACGTAGTGCTCTCGGCCTGTTTTGGGAGTGGGTTTGAGCACGGTTTTATTATTTTCACGAGTAAATTTTTTCTTGGTTAAGTTAGAAAATCGCTCGGTTCTTCGATTCCATTCAGTTGAGACGCGAATAAAAGTATCCCGAAAGCAGCCTCTAAAACGCATGAGCGTTTGAATTGGCGGGGCTTTCTTTCTAAATAGAGTTTCGTTTGATAAGCTGGCAACCAAATATTTATCAAAATGCAGAGCCTTTGCTTTCTGTTCCGGAGGTATGGAACCAATTAAGTAGGGTTGGAAAATACTATATAAATTACGAAACTGAGCTTTAACTTCTGGGCTCAAATAACTTAAGTGCGATATATTTCCTTGAATTTTAGGGTTCTTTTTTATTTCTTCATAGAGCAATTTGAGAAATTGAGAATATGCATTTTTTACAACTAGGAACTTATTCCGCTTATTTTTATACCACTCGCGGAGTTCAAGAGCTTGATCTGCTGTTAATTGTCCATGATTGAGCAGCAATTTATCGCCGTCTATCGTCCTAAAATGCAGTGTTGCATCTTCTTTACGTTTGATTTTTAGAGCTTCTGACTCTTTTTCATCAAGAAATCTAGCATGTGCAAAATCATAATAAGTTAGGCTTTTATCTTTCCATTTGGCAAAGAACTCCTGAGTATGTTTGTCCAGTTTTAAAAACAAAGATACTGGTGGGGCTTCTAATATTTCTATTGGCTTATTTGCAAGGAATGCAGTCAAATATTTTTCGAAATTTTGCGCGGAATCTTTAAGCTCAGGAGGTATTGCAAATTTAAAATAAGGTTGAAAAACTGGAAATAACTCGCGGCATTGTTTTTTTGCATCCTCATCAAAACCAGTTAACAACAAGTTACTACCATAAAGCTGTGGCTTTGTTTCAATCTGTTTTTTTACGATTTCAGAAAAGCGAGTATATGCAGTCAGAACTTTCTGAAACTCATTTTTATCGAACCACTCAAAATTGAGTTGATCAAAAAAGTTTTGGACATTTTTATCTAGATCTAAAAAAAGCTCTTTAGCTGGGATATTTGTGGTCGGTTTGTTGGCAAAAAAGTTCGATAAATAGAGTTCAAAACTTTTTGCAGAATCTTTAAATTCAGTAGGTGTAATAGAACCTAAATAAGGTTGAAATACATTAAATAACAGACGGCACTTTTCTTTTGCTGGGGCTTCAAGCGCGCTTAGATCCAAATTTTTTGCATAGAGCTCGGGTTTTGCTTCTATCTGTTCTTTTATTATTTGGACAAAATTCAAATAAGCATTTTGGATTTCTTGGAATGCTGATTTTGTGAGTCTGGCTTTTTTATCTTTCTCTTGCTCAATTTGTAGTGGTATTGATTCATCAACAGAATATACATTCGTTTTTTCACTATAGGGGAATAAAACCAAATTTGCTTTTTTGTACACTGAATCAATAATGTCTTTATTTAATTTAATATGAAAAAGTTTGCTGTTCTCATTTTTAGTAATTAAATTATTTAAGGCTTCTTCTTTTGCTAAAACAAAACTGATATGGTCTGCGGGCAGCTGTTTTTTTATCCAGCGTATGGGCTTTCCCATAAAAGAATACCAGCCCTCTTTTGCAGGCCCAGTCAATCCCGAGATCACCAATTCATTGAAATCAATGTCAAGCTGAGCCATATAAGGCTTAATAAGCTTATAGCGGGTTATAAGCGCTTTTTTTACTGTTGGAGGAAGTTGATACAGACGCAGGTTTTTATAACGCTCACTCTTTAATATTGCAAAAAATTGTTTGCATGCGTCTTTTGCTTTTTCAATTTTATATAATTCTTTATTGTTCTTATCGATCCTTTTATAAGTCATTTCCAATCTTAATTCGATAAAGTGCGGATCTTCTATCTCGAGTAGATCTGCTCCTTTCGTTTTAAAATCAATTACTTTTTTAGGTAGATAAAGTATTGCTTTGTACAAGGTTTTGATTTTTTCCATTAAAGGAACAGACAACGTGCCAGGCTTAAGCATGGCGTTATCTTCAATTTTATCGGCCAAACCAAATAAAGTAGGTAAAACCTCATACTTGAGTTGTTCTAATTTATTGCGGATTAGATCTTGAGATGATTCACTAAGCTCTCCAATTTGTTCTAAAGTACTCATGGATAAGGTAATGATGTTACTAATTATATGGATATAATTTAAAAATTTAAGCGAAACCATAACACGGTTTCCTTTTAAATTTTCTATCTCATTCAATAGGCTTAGTGCTGCTTTTTGGAGCTCGGCTAGCTTTTTTTGGTTAAGCTTGGGTTCTGATTTTTTAATGTCTGAAGAAAATTGTTCTATGTATTTAGTTAATTTACCAATATAACTTGGTAAAACCATACTAAACTGGGTAAGAAAATTATAATCTATATCACCACTAATAGGCCGCATTTGATCGGCAGCGATTCCTGCTATTTCCCCTACTTGGAAAGCCAGTGGCATGGGTTCGAGTGCTTTTACTATCGCCTGTTGTTCTTTGTCGTGGTTTGCTGCAAAAGTCTGGACTTGATTTAATACAGGTAAAATAAGAGCCAGTTCTTCATTAAACATGTCTCTTAAATCAACGTCTAGATGTGTCAGCAGATAGCTTGCTTCGTAAGCCAGATTTATTGTTTTGCTGTAGAGCGATTGCAGATCAGAATAACTTCGTTTGGCGTTTCTGACATCGATATGCTCTAAATCTAAAAAAGTAAGGCGTGCATAATAAAGTGCATTGATTAGTTTTTTGATTTGGGAAATATTATCTGGATCAAGCTCATAATTGGTAAAAGGGGCCCACTTAGCATCACCTTTTCTTGACGCCGCTGACAATACCCGCGCTCTAAACGCATCGAGTGTAAAAGGAAGAGTATGATTCCTTTTTGACGTAATGCTAAGAATTTGGGGCATAAAAGGTTCAAGGTCTTTAGGAGCAAAGCCTGGCTGTAAATTAAGAGATAATTCTTCTTTTTTTATTACATCTGTTACCACTACTCCTTTGGGATCAAGCGCAGTATACTCGAGACCTTCACTCGTTATACGGGCATAAAATGAACCTTTGGGGGGGATGATTTTGTCGGGCATTAAGCCAATTTTGTATTTAAAAGGAAATAGTAATGTCTTGGATGAAAAAGGAAAGGTATGATGCCTTTTTGAAGTAATACTAAGAATTTCAGGCATAAAGGGTTCAAGGTCTTTAGGCGCAAAATCTGGGCGTAAATTAATGTTTAATTCTTCTTTTTTTATTACTGCCTTTATCAATTTTCCTTTGGGATCAAGAACAGTGTATTCAAGACCCACATCCGTTATACGCGCATAAAATGAGCCTTTTTCTGGGGGTATGTCGTCGGGTATTAAGCCAATGCTGTATGTGAAGGGGATTGGTGCATCGAGATCTTCTAAAATAACATCCTTGACCTCTTCATTCTTGGGGGTAATCACTGAATAGGCTATTTTTCCATTTTTTTCTCTTATGTATAATTTGCCGGCTTCCAATTTGGTTGCGTCCGACATCAAACACAGTTCGTAATGAGGGAAATAAGGAATTATTTGCGGGCTAACATGCTTGCTGTAGAGAAGGTCAAAAACCTTAGTGTCAATTTGCTCCAGTATTTTTGAGATCTGGTTGTGCTTAAATGACTCTAATAATTTTATATATTCTTCAAATATCATTTACAGTAGCCTAATGAATTCATGAGGTTTTATTGGCACTACTTAGTCGGTACTAATAATACCTCAATTTGACAATATTTTCGACTGTATTTATCGATAAAATAGTGATAACTTTTGTAAACATCATACTTACAGTAGGATTAAGTGCGTATTTTTACTGATAATTCCAAAATAAACTCTGCAACCAATTCAGTGAGGGCAGGATAATCTGTATAGGCTTTGATCTCGATAGGTTGAGTCACACGTTCGCCGGTTTTTTGAGACTCATCTAACATCGCTTCGACTTTGGCTCCGTCAAGACAAACAAAATAGACATCAGACTCCGGGCGACGTAAGAATTGTGCATGAAAGGCTTTAAAAACAATAGAGGCGTCCACTTGTTTTTGGTTGGCATGATAAAAACTATGTAGACCTCCCGCTAAATCAGCACCAACACTCAGTGCACCAAAATACATAGAATTTAAATGATTGCGACTGCGTCGCCTTAAAGGCAGACAAACAATGATTTCCGTATCAGTAAGTTTGATTAGTCGGGGTTTTAAATGACCAATCAACGGCACATTGAAATGACCAAATTTCCAGAGAAAGAATTTAAAGCGGGTCAAGATATTCATGAATTATCCTTCTTAATCATATCCATGCTTTGAATAAGGAAATGTCCATTGGGTGTTGGATTCGCTTCAATAACGAGCAGGGAAAAAGCAATTGTAAGCTTTAATTCGGGAATTGAAACCACTTCATTAACGCGCCAATAATGGATTTCTTTTAAAGCAATCCCTTTTGCAGTAACAAATGGTTCTATAGTAAATACAGGATGAAGTGTAAGCTGTTGTTCCCTGACAACATTAATATAATTGCCTAGAAAATCAGACAGAGCATTCCAGCCATCTTTAGTGTAATTTTTACGCAACTCTGAATCATCATCGGCCTTATAGTTGTAATCTATAGACAAAGTATTTAAGAGAATTTTTTTTACCCATTGACAAACTTCTGCATCATCTTGTGCATAAAGACTCAATGGGCAGAGAAATAATATGAACCATATCAAAGTCTTTTGGCAAAGAGACTTCATAATAAAATCCTTTTTATTTAAAAAGAAGCACTTAAATTTTTCGTTTAAGTATAATCTGTAATTTAGGAACTGTATCTAATAATTTTGGTTTTCAGTGCAAAAAATGTGCTAAAATAAAAAATTACTTTGAGCGATTATTAAGGGTTGTTGACAATTTGCAAGACTGCGCCAAAATGGTGTGATTTTAGAGCACTAGCAGAGTTGTCCACAGACCCTAAGAGTACTTGTTTGATCTATACGCTCTATTTTTTTTGCGTATAATCATAGGTTCTGTAGCCGCAATTTAGCGAACCATAACTAATCTGTCTTAAACCAAACTATCGAATTTTTATGCATACTATCACCATACGTGGTGCAAGAACCCACAATCTTAAAAATCTTGACCTGGATTTACCGCGCGATCAATTAATTGTAATTACGGGCTTATCCGGTTCTGGAAAATCCTCCTTGGCTTTTGATACGTTGTATGCGGAGGGGCAGCGTCGTTATGTTGAATCGCTATCTGCTTATGCACGACAATTTTTATCAATGATGGAAAAGCCTGATGTTGATTCGATAGAAGGTTTATCGCCGGCAATTTCTATTGAGCAGAAGGCAACGTCACATAATCCTCGCTCCACAGTGGGGACTATTACTGAAATTTATGATTATTTGCGACTACTCTACGCACGTGTGGGGGAGCCTCGTTGTCCTACGCATCATGTCAATTTGCATGCGCAAACGATTAGCCAAATGGTGGATCAAGTATTGGCTTTACCTACGGACAGTAAAGTCATGATTTTGGCTCCGGTTGTGCGTGAGCGTAAAGGAGAGCAGGTCCAGCTTTTACAACAATTACAAGCTCAAGGTTATGTGCGTGCTCGTATTGATGGAGAGTTATATGAGTTGGACTCCCCGCCTAAACTGGGTCTACGTACAAAGCATACGATTGAAGTCGTAGTAGACCGCTTTAAAGTCAGGCCTGATATTGCGCAACGCTTAAGCGAGTCATTTGAAAATGCTTTGAATTTGGCAGAGGGCCTCGCAATAGTAGCTTCTATGGATAATCAGTTTGCTGAGCTGGTTTTTTCCTCCAAATTTGCATGCCCTGAATGTGGATACAGTCTTAGTGAATTAGAACCCAGGCTTTTTTCATTTAATAATCCAGTTGGTGCTTGTCCCTCCTGCGATGGGCTGGGGGTGGATCAGTTTTTTGATCCGGAACGTGTTGTTCATGACCAAACAGCCAGTTTGGCTGAAGGCGCCATTCGCGGTTGGGATAAAAAAACGACTTATTATTTCTCAATGCTTGAGTCACTTGCACAACACTATGGTTTTGATACCCAAACGGCATTTTGTGATTTGCCTGCAGAAGTACGGGAAATTGTTTTATATGGCGGGCGTGACGTGATCGATTTTCATTATCATAGACCTAATGGTGGGTATATGGTTAAACGGCATGCGTTTGAAGGAATTATTCCAAACATGCAAAGACGTTATCGTGAATCCGATTCCGGAATGATACGCGAGGAGCTTGCTAAATATTTATCCTCTCGTCCATGTCAGAGTTGCCAGGGTGCGAGGTTACGTGAAGAAGCACGGCATGTGTTTGTTGATGATAAAAATTTACCTGAAGTGACCGCCTATTCGATTGAAAAAGCCTATGTGTTTTTTAAAAATTTGCGTTTGACAGGTTATAAAGGCGAGATTGCAGCAAAAATTAATAAAGAAATTGTGGAGCGGCTGGGGTTTTTGGTTAATGTAGGTCTGGATTATCTTTCATTAACGCGCAGCGCTGAAACGTTATCTGGTGGGGAAGCCCAACGTATTCGTTTAGCCAGTCAAATTGGTTCAGGATTGGTGGGAGTAATGTATATTTTAGATGAACCCTCCATTGGGTTACATCAAAGGGATAATGATCGCTTATTAAAAACCTTGATGCACTTAAGAAATCTAGGAAATACGGTTATCGTGGTGGAGCATGATGAAGATGCAATTCGCAGTGCGGATTTTGTTTTGGACATTGGCCCTGGTGCTGGAGTGCATGGTGGGCAAATTGTTGCTCGCGGGACACCCCAAGAAATTATGCAATCGCCTGCATCATTGACTGGCCAATACCTATCCGGAAAACAATCCATCGCTATTCCTGAGCTTCGCTTGGCGGCTAACCCTGAAAAAATGATTCATTTAAAAGGGGTTGTTTGCAACAATTTATGTGATGTCGATGTCAGTATTCCTTTAGGGTTACTTACTTGCATTACTGGGGTTTCGGGGTCGGGTAAATCAAGTTTGATTAATGACACTTTATATCCGAGTGCCGCAAATCTGTTAAATAGAGCAAGCTTATTTACTCCGGGTTCGGTTAAAGAGATAGCCGGTTTAGATTTATGCGATAAGGTGATTGATATTGATCAGAGTCCGATTGGGAGGACTCCGCGTTCTAATCCAGCGACATATACTGGCATATTTACTCATATTCGCGAGTTATTTGCAGCAACTCCTGAGTCGCGAGCACGAGGTTATCAGCCTGGGCGTTTCAGCTTTAATGTGCGTGGGGGACGTTGTGAAGCGTGCCAGGGTGATGGACTGATTAAAGTTGAAATGCACTTCTTGCCTGATATTTATGTGTCCTGTGATGTATGTAAAGGCAAGCGCTACAATCGAGAAACTCTTGATATTCAATACAAAGGTAAAAATATTCACGAAGTTTTAGAAATGACAGTTGAAGATGCGAGTCATTTTTTTGCGGCGATTCCGGCATTGGCTAGAAAATGTCAAACATTGATGGATGTTGGTTTGTCTTATATCAAATTAGGACAAAGTGCGACTACCCTTTCTGGTGGAGAGGCGCAGAGAATCAAATTATCTCGCGAACTGTCAAAACGAGATACAGGGCGCACTTTATATATTCTCGATGAGCCAACAACGGGACTACATTTTCATGATACCAAACAGTTATTGGCTGTATTATTTCGTTTACGAGAACAAGGCAATACCATTGTGATTATTGAACATAATTTGGATGTGATTAAAACAGCAGATTGGATTATTGATTTGGGGCCAGAGGGTGGCAGTAAAGGCGGGCGTATTGTGGCAACTGGTACGCCAGAGCAGGTTGCTGAATGTGAGCACTCTTATACAGGACAATTTTTGAAGCCTATTTTAAATGCCTGATGATTTTTATTACCTCATGTCATCCCTGTATGTGTTAGATAATCGTTGTCAAAAAAGCAAATAAGCGTAGGCTAGACTGAAAGCCCAGCGTGTAACACTGCGCTGAAGTAGAAATACCCTAGATAAGATGCATATTAATTGGGCTTCATAATGGAATTTTTGGAGCGTACGCATGAACTTGGTAGATGCAGGGCAGGCTACAATTTAGCAGGCGCAGGTTGGGGGCAATTTATGCGCTGTGCAAAAAAAAGTGGCACTCCCTCGTTACGCTCGGGATGATGTGGGTTTTGTAACAGAACCCACATCAACACGATTAATTTTGATTAAATAATTATATGCATACAAGCTGATTGGTAAGAGTAATGCCCAGGTAATGCCCACAGCAAGATAAAACGGATAACTTTGTTCAATCACCACGATATTGCACGCAGCGCCAATTTTATAAGCAAAAGGCATCAAAAAAAGGATCAGTAAAAACCAAATGAAATAGTAACGAGTGAATTTCTCATTAAGAATAATTAGGTTTAGTCCAAAACTTAACCAAATACAAATCATCCATGGTGCTGTAAAATAGGAACTAAAGGGATTTGCTTTAAAATAAATATAATTTTGATGCAACCAAATCGTATCCGTAACCGCACCAATAAATCCAATAAGAAGTGCAAACAATAGCGCATTTAAATAGGGTAATCGATTAATTGATTGCCAGAAGATTTGTACAGCAATGATCAGAAGACCAATGATTGGCCCAAGATATACATTATTTTGTGCGGCGAAATAGAAACAGACTATCCAACACAAATAATAAGCTGCAAAATGGATACACCATCCAACATTACTTTTATTCATCAGTTATACCTTTAAACCTGTTCACAAAAAAAATCCTAAGCAGTCCCACTGTTCTTTTTACTATTTTCGATCTATAACTAAATTGTAGGAAATTTTGCATAGGAAAAAAAATGGGTACTTTTTTTATTGTTCTTCTCATTATAGTAGTCCTTGTATTTTTATGGGCTATTGGTATTTACAATACCTTAATTCATTTAATTGAAGCGATTAATAACGACAAAAAACAAATCGATATTCAATTGGATCGTCGTTTTAAAGTATTTGAATCGTTGATTGAAGCTGTAAAAAAATATATGGATTACGAGCAAACTACATTAAAAGATGTAGTCGCGTTACGTAACCAGGCTCAAGCAGCTAAAGCTGCGGGAAATGAAGAAGCGCGTATTGCTGCAGAGAATCAAATTTCTCAGATTGCATCTGGACTTAATGTGGTGTTTGAACGATACCCTGATTTGAAAGCAAGTCAAAATGTGATGCAATTGCAGGAAGAAATTGTCAATACCGAAAATAAATTAGCGTATTCTAAGCAAGCTTATAACGATGGTATCGAGCGTTATAATGCCAAAAAGAAATCGTTCTTTGAATCTATGGTGGTATCTTTATTTGCTTCGGCTTTAGATAAAGATTTTGTTTATTGGGGACTTCCTGAAGAGCAAATTCAAGCAAAAGAAGATTATACCGTAAAATTTTGAGTTTAGAATATGGGGCTTGATGCGTATCACGGCAGCGTCGGTAATTGGCGCGAGCAAATACAGCTAAATAAACGCAAGACGCAAGCAGTCATTGCTTTCTTTATTGCGATTTATTTTGCTGTAGGCCTCGTTGCCGATGTATTTATTTTGCATGCGACTTATCCGCAAATTACACTTGGGCAATGCTTCCTCGCTTTGATTCAGCTGAAAGTTGTTCCTTATGCGACCATTCTTATGATTGGCTTTGCGGTGGTGTCGTTATTGATAACGTATGCATTGTACGATCGAATTATGTTATTAGGCACGGAATATCATGAGATTACCCCCAAAACAGCCCAGAATTTACAAGAGCAACAATTATATAACGTAGTAGAGGAAATGAAGGTCGCCTCGGGTTTGCAGTATATGCCCAAAGTTTTTATTATCGAAGCAGATTATATGAATGCTTTTGCAAGTGGGTACAGCGAAAAATCAGCAATGGTCGCAATTACTCGAGGTTTAATGGAAAAGCTAGACAGGGCAGAATTGCAAGCTGTGATGGCTCATGAATTAAGCCACATCCGTCATTATGATATTAAATTAACATTAATGGTGGCGGTTTTAAGTAATATTCTTTTGATTGTAGTGGATATTCTGTTCTATTCTGCACTATTTAAACGAAATGACAGACGTGAAGATAACCGTTTGTTAATGGTTATTGTCGTTCTTCGCTATGTCTTGCCTTTAGTTACTGTTCTGTTAACTTTATTCTTAAGCCGAACACGTGAATATATGGCTGATGCTGGCTGTGTGGAGTTAATGCGTGACAATGAGCCTTTAGCGCGGGCGCTACTCAAAATTAGTGCGGATCATAATCAAAATGCGGAACATTACACGCAAGAATACGGTAATACCCCTCATGAACAAGTAAGGCAGGCATCTTATCTTTTTGATCCTTCCGACATTGATCCAGTGAAGTCTTTAAGCAGTGCTTTTGGAACACACCCTTCAATTGATGATCGTTTACGCGCTTTAGGATTTAATCGTAAGCCATAACGGTTTTTCTAATAAAGAGATAATGTTTTTTTCTCTTTATATCTCTATATCTCTGTACTTGTGTCACTTTATGTTTTAAGTTTATGATTATAACCCCAAAGTTAATACCTTCTCTAAAAAGGAATTTAGATGTGATGAAAATTCAGTCTTTAATGTTATCGGTTTTGTTGCTATGTAGTGGATCCAGTTTCAGTGCAAATGCTTTATCAAAAGATGGCGCAATCAATCATGCAAATAGCTCAGAGTTTCTTAGAAAAATAACGCCAGAATTTCTTTATGGATATACTGATTTTAATTTTGATTCGACTTCAGGTACAAATTTTAACCGATATCGTGGACACTCAAATCTATATTCTGCAGGAGCAGATCATATTTCCTTAGGCCAGACAATGATGGCAGGGATTTATTATTTTGGAATTGATACCGAACTTAACTCCCAGTTTTTACTGAATCCAGGCGTTGTAACGACTTCAGAGCAGACCATACATAACAATACGATTTTTGGTCATTTATTTAAAATTTTTACCCCAGAGATTTATGCTGATTTGTCCGCGGGCTATGGATTTAATAAGTTTATTACCTTAACCGAAATTGCGACAGAGCCTGCGCCATTAATTGCTCAAGCAACGAATAATAATGACAACTGGTTTGTCAGCTTTAATGCGATTTATAGAAAAACCTGGAAACAGTGGCAGATGCGAGCTAATGCTGGCGTGTTGTACAGCCAAATTGATACAGGACGATATAATTATTTTTTCCCAGCTTCTGATACATTTCAAGTGATTGACCCACTAACGAATAAAGCAACTTTAATTTTGGAAAATATTGAATTAGGTTATTATATTAAGCCCACGGTGATGCCTTTTCTTAGTGGCGGATTAATTCAGGTAGCCCAGTTTTCAAATAGTCGACCACTTGTAAATCCTGCAAGTGACATTAATGGTTCTCTTCCTCAATTGAATATGGATAAAAGTGGTTTCCGTGTAGGTGGAGGTATCGCATTAACCTATAAAAATGCAACCATTCGTATTGAAGAAAAATATTATAATGCTGGTGGAGTTTTCCAGAGTTATCAAACTTTGGCCGCGTTAGAATATCAATTTAGCTAGGAGCTAATCCAGAGTTGTTGCTAAGTGTATTTAAGGACGATATCTAGTGAAGAAGGAACATTACTTTTCACCGAAAGCAATGAAATCTAAATGGACACAAATCCTTTTAGGTTTTTTCTGGGTGTCTCTTATTTTTTTGGCAGATGTAATTCAAATTCCTCTTCTCAGTTCATTTATTACTCAATTGGACTATCGAACATATGATCAAGTTGTTCAATTAAATTGGCGTCCTCATCAAACAATTCCTCGAGTTGTTATTATTGATATTGATGATAAATCAGTGCAACAAGAAGGGCGCTGGCCTTGGCCCAGGGATAAGATGGCTGATTTAATTAATAAACTAAAGCAAAACGGAGTTGTTACGATTGCAACAGATATTGTGATGGCTGAAGCAGAGGTAAATTACGCGATAGGCCTAAAAAATGAATTGAATAAACTCATCTTGCAATTGTCTCCGGAGCAAAAACAGTTACCTAATCTACTCGAGCAAATTGCTCCTAAAGTGGATAATGATCGTATTTTGGCTCAAGCATTGATGGATCATAATGTGGTGTTAGGTTTTTTGTTTCATAATGACAAGCAAATCAGGAAAGGAGTGTTACCTTTGCCTCTAACTAATCCTGAAGGCAAGCAGTTATGCAGAGCCCATCTCCCTCTCTATCAATTTTCTGGATACAACGGCTGTTTACCCTTATTTTTGAATGCATCAACCCAAGCAGGGGCCGTGACAAATGTTCCCGATCTGGATGGAACGATACGACATGGACTTATGTTAGCCAGTTACGATAACAAGTTATATCCAACATTAGCCTTTGCAACGGCCATGAATTATTTGATGGCGCAGCATATTTCACTGAAAACTCATGGACAGCAATTGTATGGCATTCAAATGGGGAATGTCTTTATCCCTACCAATTCGCATGGGCAAATTTTGATTCCATTTTGGGGACAAATTGGTGCACAAAATTATTATTCTGCAACGGATATTATACGCGGCAAAATTAATGCGGACGAATTACAGGGCGCAATTGCTATTATTGGTTCAACAATCATTCTTTTAGCTGACCTGCACCAATCTCCTGTTGCACAATTGTTTCCTGGCGTGGAGATGGTAGGGAATATGGTTCAAGGCATTGTTGGGCAGCAATTAGTATCAGAATTTGATTGGAATACTAATACAGGACGAGTGTATTTAGTACTGCTTGGATTGGTTTTTACTTTTTTAATCTCCTTCTTGAGTGTTTCCAGAATGTTGATCTTTGCAGTAATGTGTATCATCGCCATTCGAGTTTTATCGATATATCTATTTGTGGCAAAAAGTGTATATATTCCTATCGCATTAATGCTCACCTTAATCGTGCTCATCACCATAACGAATTATGCTTATTTATTTATTATTGAAAGAAGACAAAAAAGGAAAATAAATCAGTTGTTTGGCCAATACGTTCCCGAGGACTATGTAAAAGAGCTCATTGAGTCTCCTGATCAATACAGTATGGAAGGGCAAGAACGTAATATGACGGTTCTATTTAGTGACATACGTAATTTCACCGGAGTCAGCGAGACTTTGGATGCATCCGCAGTGAAACGTTTATTGAATACCTTTTTTACGCCGATTACAGAAATCATTTTTAGTTTTAGAGGAACTATTGATAAATATGTAGGCGATATGATTGTTGCATTTTGGGGAGCACCTATACATGATGAAGAGCATGCATCTCATGCTATTGTTTGTGCATTAACGATAGCAAAGCAATTACCGGAAATTAATGTAACAATGCAGGAAAAAGACTTACCCAAAGTGAATATTGGCATTGGGTTAGCAACAGGAATGATGAATGTTGGCGACATGGGCTCAGAGTTTCGACGTGCGTATACTGTTATTGGCGATACAGTGAATCTTGCTTCTCGATTGCAAGATTTAACCAAATTTTATCAGGTAACTATTTTAGTGAGTGATGGAACACGTGCAGGACAAGACCACTTTGTCTGGAGAGTGATTGATAAAATTACAGTGAAAGGAAGAAAAAGCGGTTTGATTATCTACCAACCTTTGGGTGCGGTTGGTGAGGTTTCGGAAGAGGTTTTAACTGAGTTGGAAGAATACCATAGGGCTTTGGATGAGTACTCTGCACAGAATTGGTCGTCAGCAGAAAAAAAATTTACTGCGCTAAAAACCAAATTTCCTAATGTTTATTTATATCAGATGTACCATGAACGCATTAAAGCATTCATGGAAACTCCTCCTCCTGAACATTGGGATGGAGTTTATATGCACCAGCATAAATGACATGCAAGGTGCTCATAATTATTTTTAATGAAAAAAGTGTACGGGAATATATATGAAAAAAATAATAGTTACAGGGTTACTTATGTTAGCCGGTCAGGTATTCGCTCAATCTGCCGCTACTGTTTTATCCACCCAAAAAAAGGTGGTAGCACATCATAATGGGGCTGAGCGTACACTTACTCGAGGCTCTGCTTTGGAGCCTGGTGATGAGGTGATTACTGGTGATGATGCTGGAGCGAACCTTCAATATTCCAATGGTGCGCTCGTTAATATAGGCTCAAATTCAAACTATAAAATTCTGGCTTATGCTCCTAAGGAGTCTGTACAAATTAAGGCAGAATTGAGTAAAGGTAAGGTAGAAATCAAAACTCCGGAAAAGATTAAAGAGTCGCTTAAAACGCCAATTTTATCACTGGCGATACTGGGAACGGATGTACGTGTCTATGTCGCCTCTCCTAAAATGACCTATATTCAGGTTCTTGATGGTCTGGTTTTAGCAAAAAATGAATATCTTCGACCAGGTGCAAGTGTTCGTGTTACTGCAGATCGGATTGATAACGCTCCATTCCCTAAAGAAGGAGAAGTCAAAACGGTTGTTGATGTAACAACAGTCACAACTGGAGCAGGGAAGACGGTTACCAATGATGCTGGGGGCGGGGCTGACAGTGTATCCTATGTGGCTACAGCTCAAGTAACCGGAACCTCAACCACTACGGCAACACAGGCGGCTCAAGCTGCTACAATTGCCGATATTTCCATAATTTGTCAGATTCCAGGGACAGTCTAAGCGTTTTTGACAATGCAGATTAAGAAGTGTAGCCCGGATTCGACACAGTCGTAATCCGGGATTAAGACAAAATTCCCGTTATGCTGCGCTAGTACGGGCCACATAGGTCACACTATCGATGAAGTATCAGCGCGTCTTAAACGTGGTTATTCGCGAAACCCTACCCCTTTTTTTAATAAAATCATATTGAGGAAGGTAAGTAATGCCAGCATTAATACGATAATTCCCATCGCTAAAGTTGTATTAACCTCACTTTGACCAATCATGGCACTTCTAAGCGCATTAACCATGTATAAAATGGGATTGAGCCAAGATACCTTTTGCCAGAATTCAGGAAGCATATTGATACTGTAAAATACTCCCCCTAAATAGGTAAGTGGTGTGAGTATGAAGGTTGGAATAATCATAATATCATCAAAGTTTCTGGCAACCATCGCATTGGTAAAACCTGCCAGAGAAAACACTGCGGATACCAGTAATACAACCAATAATGTCATCGGCAAATGGCCTAACTCAATAGTTAAGAAAAAACTAGCAATAATATAGACTAATGCAGCAACGATTAACCCTCTAAACACGCCTCCTAAAACGTAACCAAGAAGCAGGAGACTGTTATGCATTGGACTGACGAGCATTTCATCAATACTTTTTTGAAAACGAACACTATAAAGCGAGGAGGAGACATTGCCATAGGAGTTCACGATGACAGACATCATAATCAATCCAGGTGCAATGAACGTTGGATAGCTGACTCCTTGAATTGAGCCGATACGAGGGCCAATTAAACTGCCGAAAATGAGAAAATAGAGGGTCGTTGTAATTACTGGCGGTAAAAAAACTTGAGTCGCAATGCGAAACATACGCACTAATTCGCGACGTACTAAAGTATATAGTGCGATAATCTGTTGTTTAATGGCCATTTTTTATCAGATCCAAAAAGAGTTCTTCCAAGCGATTGGTTTTATTGCGCATGCTATGAATTTTTATTCCATTTTTGGTGAGCAGCGCAAATGCATCGTTTAAGTTCAGATTGTTATCTACCCGGAGTTCGATTGTATTGCTATCAACCAGAGAGGGTTTAAAGGGGTATAAATCGGGTAAAGTATCGATGCGGTTTTCTGTGTTGAAAATAAAAGTTTGATGATGCAGTGTTTGTAGCAAGGCTTTCATGGACGTGTTTTTTATAATTTCCCCTTTATCAATGATGGCGATGCTTTTACACAGCTGTTCTGCTTCTTCCAGATAATGCGTCGTGAGAATAATGGTCGTTCCTTCCGCATTAGTTCGGGTAAGAAACTCCCACATACTGTGTCGGATTTCTATGTCGACACCAGCTGTAGGCTCATCAAGAATCAATACCTTAGGTTGATGAACTAAAGCTCTGGCGATCATCAATCGACGTTTCATCCCACCAGATAAATGGCGTGCTATAGAATTTCTTTTCTCCCACAGGCCTAGCTGCTGTAGGAGGGATTCAACGCGTGGCAGCGCACTTTTTCTTGAAATCCCATAGTAACCCGCTTGATTTAGAAGAGTTTGTGTACAAGTTTCAAAAATATTAAGATTTATTTCTTGGGGCACAAGTCCTAAACACGATTTGGCTTTCTCTGGTTCTTTTTCTAAATCATATCCATGGATACTAATACTGCCGGATGTCTTATTAAGTAGTGTAGTAATTAAACCAATGGTAGTTGATTTTCCCGCGCCGTTCGCGCCCAATAAAGCAAAAAAATCGCCTGTGTTTATAGTTAAATCAATACCCTTTAATGCTTGTACACCATTCGCATAGGTTTTATATAACTGTTTAATGTCTAAGGCATGCATAGAGGTTAAGTGAAAATAAAAATGCCATTATACACAATAATCAGGTTGTTTCGCGAGCAGGGATACGATTGTTTAATTACTAATCTATTTATGAATTGGAGAACTCATGCTTGTTCACTAAAAAGTGAGAACGAGTTTTCATCCAACCAGTAATACTGTATCGCGGTTGATGAGTTACACAAACCTCATGTGGTAATTCACTATTAAAACAGATGAACCGATTCTCGAGGGGCAAAACATTCTCAATCAATTGACCATCCGTAGTGTAGAGCTTTAACTCACCACCATATTCAGCCTTCCAGTTTTTGTTTAAATAATATACGCATGAAATTTTTCGTGTCTTTTGTGCTGCAAATTGATCTACGTGCTTTTTATAATAAGTGCCCGGCTGATATGCTGCAAAATGGGTTTCAAATTCATATAGACCTAAAAAGAGTGACTGATTGAAGAGATGTGCTAAATGTTGCATTTGTTTTAAAAAGACTTGTATCGATGGATTCGTCTCATGTTCATCCAGCCAAAGAATTTCATCAGCGCGGATGATATCATTTTTATGTGAATCCAATTTAAGGCCGATTTTAGCCCCTCGAAACAGTCCTAATTCATACAACTCTTGGGCAGTGGCACGCAATGATTGGCATTGGCTTGGCTCAAGAAAGCCGTCAATAATATAAAACCCTTGGGTACAAAGGTTATGAATAAGTTGTTCTGAATCAATCAAAGCATCCGACCTTCAAGTTGATACTCATATTCACGCCATTGTGGCATGAATTTGCTCATTAGTTCATAAAAGCGTTTATTATGACTTGCTTCTAGCAGATGAATCAATTCATGAACAAGAACATACTCCAAACAAATGGGTGTTTTTTTTGCGAGGTTGAGATTTAACCAAATACGTGCTGCTTTCGTATTGCATGAACCCCAGCGCGTTTTCATTTTTCTTATTCCCCAGTCGGCGACTTTGACGCCAATAATAGTTTCCCAATGCTGAATGAGATTGGGTAATAATATTTGCATTTGTTGCTTATACCAGCGCTCAATAATGGTTTGTATTTGCGCAGGAGAACTGTGCGGTTGGGTATAACAGTACATCAGCTCATCATGGAGTTTAATTTGTGCTGGGCCATGATGCTCTTCAATGATTAATAAGTATTTCTTCCCCTGGAATGGTACAGTGGTTCCGGTGGCAAATGTACATTCTTCGGCAACAGAGCGACTACGGATGCGCTCTCTTTGTTGATGAATCCATGCACTTTTAGATGCAAGACTTTGTCTTATAAGTTGCTCACTAAAACGCAAAGGGACACTTACCTTAACAGCACCATCTGGTGGATAAATGCGTAAGTTCATGTTTTTAATTTTTTTTCTTGATATTTCTATAGGAATACCATCGAGTTCAATGATCATCTCATTAATCTACTTGTAGCCTGGGTGCGGCGTTGCGAACCCTGGGAATGCTAAAAAATCAGAAAGCCCAGGCTCTACTGCACACCCAGACTACGATATGTCCCACAAGAGAGACATAATTGTAGGCTATTGTACTATCTTTGGGCGCCGATACAAGGACTGTCTATGTACTCACCATTAATATCTAAAACCATATTCACATTGGCGCGTTGATAGCGAGCGAGTATGTCATACTCCTGTTTGGTGATGTAGCCATAAGAGTCACCACAATACACGAGTGAAGTAGCTCCGGGCTTGGGAGTAACTTGCACCGGCAAATCACATTCCCAACGAAATTGCGTTAAATCGCAATTTGAAGAGTTTGCGAGAGCTAAATTAAAGGGTAAAAGAGATACTGCAATAGTTACATACCACTTCTTTTTCATAGCGTGCACCATTTGCATGTTTATGTTTTTTAAGTATAGGATAATATTCAAAAAAAGCAGTCAAGGATCGTCATGCTTGCATCAAGTTCTGAATACATTAAAGCTCTGCGCGAGGGAAAATATCTCCTTTTTTTGGAGTGGATCGATTTTGTTACCCAGAAATATGCGCTGGTGGGGGCAGAGGACACCATAAATTTTTTGATTTTTGAATGGTTAAATAATGATTATTCAGACGAAGACGCAAAAAAAATAGCCATCTTACAGGCTGTATCTGAGGGGGAGTCCAGGCCCTTACAAGGAAATTTAGATTATGCGCTTAAAGCAATTACCCATGCGTTGTTTATCTGTATGGTTTTTCATGCGTCTGGCTTGGATATGAAAATGCCCCCACAAGAAAAAATAAAGCAAGCTACAGTTGAGAAGTTAATGCAAGAACGTCTTGCTAAGCTCAATTTGTTTACTTATAAAGAGCGATTAGATGAGATGCAAGCAAAGTTTTATAAGAGTGTAGACCGTACTGATAAAAAAGAAGTGCTTGAGGTTTTAAACAAAATCAATGTGGTTACTGGGCCTAGATATCTCCTTGATGATTATATTTTACATTTAGAGCGTATCAAGATAAAAGATGATGAGCTCTATGCCACACGCTTAAGTATGGCAAAACGATTTCTCAGTTATTTATATGAACAAACTGAAATGACGCCTAAAGTCGCCGAAACAATGGCTACTTACGTGAACTCTTTGCGTGAATTGCACCCTAGCCAAGAAGAAATCGAACGCTTGGATAATATTTCTCCACCGTCAAATCTGGAAACTACCTGGCGTTGGGTTGCGGGAGTGGGGGTTGGCTTTTTTAATATAGTATTCAATGAAAAGTCAATTGGTGAGGTAATTGCTGGAACAGAAGACAAGCCCAATCCTTAGTTTTTGTCTTATAAATAATCATGCAGCATAAAAAAATTAGTTAAGTTTTGGTAATTTTTTGTCATATTGACAAATATTTGCCACTAAATTTCTAGTATCTGCTACACTTAAAAAATTATAGTATTCTGGCTGTAATGCAGACAGGACGCTGAGTTTATGGTGGTGTATGAGTTGTATTTTCATATGATGTTCCGAGCAACAAGCTGATGTGTATGCTTGATTTTCAGCGAAGATATCAAAACTCTCACTGATTTCATTTTCATTTGTGATGGTAAAAAAATGAAATTCAAATCGCTAATGTCCCTCATGCATGGATGGTTTGATACTGGATTAAAAGAGCGTAATTTAAAACAAGACACGATACATTGGACTCGCCTTGTTATTTTTATATTATTTCATTTATCTTGTTTGGGCGTGATCTGGGTTGGATGGAGTATTACCGCAGTTTTTACTGCTCTTTTACTTTATTTCGTGAGAATGTTTGCTATAACTGGTTTTTATCATCGTTATTTTTCACATAAGACTTTTAAAACAAATCGGTTTTGGCAATTTGTTTTTGCTGCATTGGGTAATTCTGCCTTACAAAGAGGGCCACTTTGGTGGGCAAGTCATCACCGTATTCATCATCGATATACAGAGCAATCAGAAGATCCTCATTCTCCCGTTCGACATGGTCTATTGTGGAGTCATGTCGGCTGGATTTTTTATTCAAACAATTTTAAAACAGACTACAACGCAATACAGGATTTTGCAAAATATCCGGAATTACGCTTGTTGAATCGTTTTGATACGGTGGTACCTATTGGTGTTTTTTTCATGCTTTATTTGGCAGGAAGTTTTTTAGCAAATTATTATCCTAAATTACATACTACCGGCATGCAGTTAGTTATTTGGGGGGTTATTTCAACCACGGTTCTTTTCCATGCTACTTTTTCTATCAATTCACTTTGCCATGTATGGGGCAAAAAAACATTTGAGACAGGAGATGAAAGTCGTAACAATTTTCTCCTGGCTTTAATTACCATGGGTGAAGGATGGCACAATAATCATCATTATTATCAAAGGTCAACAAGCCAGGGATTTCGTTGGTGGCAAATAGACATTACTTATTATTTATTATGTTTTTTAGAGAAAATTAAAGTTGTTCATGATCTTAATCGAGTTCCACAGGAGTTAAGAAAAAACAATGGTGGAACGAACTCTTTGAGCGGAAATCGCTTTAATAAGATAAATGCTAAATAGAACTTGTTCAATGTAAACGTATAAGAATGAGTTTATAGAAGAGGTATAATGATGATTCGAAATCATAGAATTTTATCTAAAGACGTTTTATTAGTGGTGTCTTTTCTTTTTATTTACTGGCTTTTTGGCCTGATTTTCAACAATCAAATTCTTCTTCATGGGATATTGAATATAGGTTGGGAAGGAAAAGTAATATTTTGTATTATTATTTACCATATCACCATTGTTGTGTTCAGTATTTATTTACATCGAAGCGAAACACATCGGTCAATTGAGCTTGTCCCTGCAATAAGATATTTTAGTCGTTTTTGGCTCTGGTTTGCCACGGGCCTAAACAGAGCTGAATGGGTTGCCATCCATAGATTACACCATCAAAAGGCAGACTTACCTGCTGATCCACATAGTCCGATATATAAGGGAACATTAAACCTATTTATGGGTGGGTTTGAAATTTGTGCGGAATGCAATCCTTCATCACTTATAGAAAAATACGGCACTATCTCTGATAACGATGCACTGGAGAAATTGCTGTTTATTAAATTTCAATCGTTAGGATTAATCATTTTCTTAGCTTTATACATTCTACTCTTTGGCTTATGGGGGGTAGTCATGTGGGATATCAACATTTTTGTAAT
>NZ_MKTO01000040.1:0-47163 GCF_001897665.1 Legionella sp. 39-23
ATTGTAAAGTGTCAACTATGTCCCCGAACATATGTCAGGGATGTCCCCGGTCTATACACAGCTAAGCCCAGCATGTAACAATGCCAATGTATGAACATTATGGTACGTACTTGTTAATTGAGATTACCGTGATGGTTTTCATAATGGACATTTTGAGAAATAAGAATTAATTCAGCAAACGCTGGGCTTAACGGCCCAGCCTACCTTACTATTGAGCTTAGCTTAATAGTGTCATCTTATTATCCGGAATGGGAATGCTTGAAGAACTTGAGCATTTCATAAAAAACATAGGGTCCGGCATCTCTATGGTCGAGGGTGTCGCTGACTGATTGAATAAAGACGGCACTGCTGTATTTTGTAAATTGCTCATAAGCGAGTTCGGCACCATGATAAGGCACGTCTTTATCTCCTTTAGTACCGATAAGCAGTAACGGTGCTGTTGGTGAGAAATCATAATGATTGAAATAGCTCCTAAGGTTGTCCGAGTGGCTATCTGTATGATCTAAGATGGCATTGAAGAATTCCTGTTGAAAAATTAATGCTGGATTTTGCGGGAGCGCATTAAGTATTTCTTTCGACGAATGAAGTCCATCAAATAATTTGGGAACAATGACATGATATGGGCTGACAAATATCTGATTTAAATCAGTCCAATAGTTTTTATAAGCTTGCAGGGAATAGAAAAAATACGCTAAATAGGCAGTTGCTCTGGGGCCAGGATCAAGCATGATGAATTTCATCGTTTCATCCCAGTCATAAGGTGCTGAACCTAAAGCAACTGCAGTAACCGGTATGTTGGGATACTGTGTGCTAAGTAATTCAAACATCACTAAAGAGGAGAAGCCTCCTTCTGAGTAACCACCAATATAGAGCTGATCATTTACTTTAATATGTATTTTTTGGGCAAGTTCTTTGGCGGCCAAAAGCATATTCACACTACTGCTGGCAAGGGTTTCATATTGTACGTAAGGATGTAGGGTTAACTCGTTATCTCCAAAACCAAGGTAATCTGGCAGCACTGTCAAATAACCACCATGGCTGGCAAACAAGGCAGGATAAATCGCATCACCCTCTGTCATTCTGGACGGTGCATCATTGTGGTTGAAGCGAGTTCCATGTTGATAACTTACGATGCCCAGGTCACCCGGTACTGAGGGGATCGCAACGAGACCAGAGGCGGTGCTTATATGTCCATCGGGTGCAGGGGTTTTATAATTAATTTTATAAAGGGTTACATCGTACTTTGCTGTCAGTGCATCAAGTGGCGGCATTTTTTTTAAGGCTACTTCTGCCATTTCTTTAGGAAGCATCCCTAGCGAAGTGTAGCTAATTAGGATTTCATTATCTTGTTCTAGTGATTGGCTATGGGAATTAATACTTAGAGTGAAATATAAAAAGAAGAAAATTATTTTTTTAAAATGTGCCATAGCGATCTATTTCCAAAATAATATTTTAAAAGAATAGGGATGCAACCATCACTCAGGGTCAACTTTTTCTGCATGGTTGTCAATTGTAAATTTACTTACGCCACGTGGTTTTTCTTGTACATAAAAAATTTTCCCGTTCCAACTATTGGGGGGCAGAGAGCACTTTTCGGAAAAAAATGTGTCGAAACGGATAGGTTTTACTCTCCTTAAAAGTGGCTCTTTTTGTCTTTTTATTTTACACGTTAGACTTATGATTTCATTACCTGAGTTAAGGGTAAACATATAGACATCTAATTGGATTCTGCTAATCTATAGCCTCAGAGGATTTCTGATTAAATTTTTGTTAAATGTAATCTGTTAATGGAGTGAACGTGATAATTTTAAAACAAAAAGGGAAGTTTCTTTTCGGCTTATTTCTTGCTAACAGCACCCTCGCTTTTTCCGGTACTTTAGGTGATGTTCAAAACTACAGCAACGGCTTTTTCGTTACTGGCGGTGCAATATATGGTTCTTTAAGTGACGAAGGAATTAATAAAACTTTATTTGCCGATACGTTTACTGTGGATGGCGATATTGTTGCACATCAAATAAGACCTGGCTCGCGTTGGGGCTTTACAGTAGGCGCTGGTTATACATTTGGCCCGCAGAAAGATAACGATGTGACATTTACTTATACTAATTTAAAAAGCAAAGGATTTAGTGAGATAGTTAATACCGGACCCCAAGGCGTACTATCAAACCGCTTAAGCCAAATTGTGCAAAATGAAAATAGTTTCTTTAGCCTGCTACATGCTGGTGGACAGGAAATGATTAATGCGAGTGCGTCGGTCAGTTCTCACTATGATTTCCAAACTGCTGAATTATTAACACATCATTATTTCCAAAGTTCTGTTTTAAAAAATGTGCGTTTTTCACGTTTTTATGGACTTAAGGCGACTGAGTTTAAAAAAGGATTTTCAGCTGAATACAATGGAACCATGGCATTTTTAACGCCCAATTTTGCATTGCTCGAAACTCCATTAGACGATGAAATTGATTACTCAGCAAAATATTTCGGAATTGGACCTCAAATTGGTATGGGAGCATCTTGGAGCCTAAATCGTTATATAAGTGTTGTCGGCGATGTATCGGCGTCTGTTTTAGGTGGTTCTTATAATTCTGGCTGGGATGAAAAGTTAAGTACTTCAGGAGTTATTCCTAATTACCCAACTAATGCGGTGATGAATCAATATAGTTATAAGCAATCTACGCCAACAACGCTTTGGACTTCTATTGTAGTGGGCTCGAATATCGCAGTAGCAGCAACAATCCCGTTCCATAACGGCAGCAGCTTTGGCGTTCAAGGTGGTCTTAATACAGAACAATATTGGTCACAGGTTAATGCAGAGTCAATACGTAGCAGTATTTCTAAAAATAATATCTACTTTGCTCAAAGATTTGCTGTTCGTGACGTTTTCATTAAAGCAAGTTACACATGTTAATCTAAAAGACACAATATCCAGAAGTTTGTTTTTAGATTGAGAAAGGCTTTATAAGGTACATTATGTTTGGATACTTAATGTACCTTTAAAATGACCGTTGTTTTGAGATTTAAGTTGTGGAGGTAAAAATGCTAGTGAGTCAATTAGATCATTTAGCAATTAATGTTATTCCTAGCCTGAATCAAATTCATCCAACAGCATTGATTGCTCCTGGGGCTAAAATCGGTCCTAATGTCATAATCGGTCCTTATTCTATTATCGGTGAAAATGTAAGGATTGCAGAAGGAACATCAATTGCTTCCCATGTAACAATTGAGGGATGGACAGAAATTGGGGCGCGTAATCAGATCAGTGCCGGGGCCATTATCGGAGGCATTCCTCAAGATCTCAAGTTTAATGGAGAGATCAGTAAGGTCGTTATTGGAAATGATAATATTATTCGTGAGTACGTCACTATAAATCGTGGAACGCGAGGAGGAGGCGGACAGACATGCATCGGTAATAATAATGTTCTTATGACCTCAGCGCACGTGGGACATGATGTGTTTATTGGGAATCATAATATCATTTCAAACGCGGTGGCCATTGGTGGCCATGTCGTTATTGAGGATTGGGTCACGGTCGGCGCTCTTTGTGGTTTACATCAATTTATCAAACTAGGTCGTATGTCCATGATAGGGGCTCTTAGTTTAATCACTAAAGATGTTTGTCCTTATGCCTTGGTTTCAGGAAACCCGGCAAAATTATATGGGATTAATGTCGAACGTTTACGTCGAAGAGGGTATTCATCTGAAGCAAAAAGCTGTATTAAACGTGCATATAAGACTTTATTTCATAAAGGATTAGGCATTGCAGAAGCCATCATACAAGTACAATCTGAGTTTGCAGATAATATTGATATCCATCATATCGTGCACTTTCTTAAAGGTTCTACTCGTGGCTTGTATCGTTAAGATTCATTAATTAAGGTGTTTGCATTGTGTCATTTCGATTTTCTACTCCCCAAGGTCCTTTTAGTTTGGCTTATTTAGCAAAGTGTTCTGGCGCATCACTTCATCATAATGGTGGCGCGACATATACCGTTACAGATATTGCGCCACTTGCAAATGCTCAAGAACATCATATTTCCATGCTGCATGAGAAAAAATACATAAAAGCGCTAAAAAACTCTCAAGCAGGTGCATGCATTATTTCACCAAATTACATACATCATGCACCCAAACAGATGCATTTATTGGTTCATCCTAATCCCTATAAGGCTTATGCACTTATTGCACAGGTCTTCTACCCAACTGATGCAGTGAAACATTTTATTGCTCCGACTGCTTTTATTGCTGCAAGCGCTACGCTTGGTCCAGAATGTCACATTGCTCATGGTGTTTATATTGGTGAGCACGTTCGTATCGGCGCTCGTTGTAAAATTGGAGTTAATACTTTTATAGGTGATGGTGTCGTCATTGGCGATGATTGTTGTATTGAAAATAATGTCAGTATTAGTCATACCGTTATGGGAAATCAGGTATTGATTTATCCAGGAGCACGAATTGGCCAAGATGGGTTTGGTTTTGCTGGCGATGAGCATGGATATTATAAAATTCCCCAGGCTGGTGGGGTTGTTATCGGAAGTCATGTTGAAATTGGAGCCAATACCTGTATTGATAGAGGCTCTATGGAAAATACTGAAATTGGTGATTGGTGCCGTTTGGATAATCTGATCCAGATTGGTCACAATGTAAAAATTGGGAAAGGGTCTATTCTTTGTGGGCAAGTCGGTATTGCGGGCAGCAGTAAACTAGGTGAATATGTTACCTTAGCTGGTAAAGCTGGAGTAAGTGGGCATCTTACTATAGGAGATCGTGCTACGATTCTGGTTGGTTCTACTGCAGTTCAAGATGTTGACCCAGGTGCGCGAGTGGGAGGCTATCCTGCTTTACCAGATCGTGAATGGCACAGACAAACTTACTTTTTAAAAAAACGGCTTAAGAGCGACAAGTACCCAGAAGCTGATAAATAGCTAAGGCTGCTTTTTCATTGGCGTTTTGTTTTAAGCAGTGGTGTATGCTCGTAAATTGTTTTTTCTGTTCCTCGGTATCTGTAGAGTTCAACAATTGAAATACTTTTTGGGCAATTGGCCTAGCTAATGCTTCAGATTGGATAAACTCAGGAATTAATTTCTGGTTTGCTAAAATATTAGGTAAGGAGATAAAAGGGATTTTAACTTGAGGGGCGATAATGGCATGATTTAACGCACTCCATTTAAAGGCAACAACCATGGGACGTTTTAATAGCATGGCTTCTAATGTGGCCGTTCCTGATTTGACTATCGCAAAATCCGAAGCAAGCATGGCTTCACGAGATTGCCCATCCAGTATCTTAAGCTTTAAATCATACCCCTTACTTGCTACTTGTTGTAAAAAAAGCGCTTTTAGATTGGCATTGGCTGTTGGCACAATAAACTGAAGATCAGGCATCTGTGTCGTGAGCTCATGCATGACGTCAAGGAATAACGGTCCCATATATTTTATTTCACTTGCCCTACTTCCTGGGAGGACGCTAATTATTTTGTCTTGAGTTGAAAAGCCCAATTGTTTTCTGATAGGGGCGGCATCAATGTCTATGTCAATATGATCAGCAAGAGGATGGCCTATATAGCGTACTGGGACATCGAACTTCTTATATAAAACCTCTTCAAAAGGAAATAAAGTAAGAATTAAATCAACAGCCTCTTTAATGTAAAAAACTCGTTTTTGTCGCCAAGCCCAGATTTTGGGGCTGACCAAATGGACGGTTTTAATCCCCAATTTTTTTAGGCGTAGCTCTAGAGATAAATTAAAATAAGGATAATCAATTCCAATAAAGACATCAGGAGGATTTTTCTGCCATTCCTTATAGAGCATTTTTCTGATTTTGAATAATTTAGGGTAATGAAGCAGCGCGTCACTAATTCCCATAACAGAAAGGCGCTGCATGTCTATCCTGGAGTTAAAACCTTCCCGTATCATCTCAGGACCACCAATGCCCATCCATTCAATATCCGGCAGATGCTTTTTTAGCTCGCGTATTAATCCTGCCCCCAATAAATCTCCAGAGGCTTCTCCAGCAACTATTGCAATCCGAGTTGGAGTTTTGCTTATATCCATAATGAATCAATACGGTAGTTTTTTAATGTGCTGATATTACTTAACTGAGATCTAAAAGCCAAATACTATTTTATTTTCGAGGTTGGGAACTAATTTTCAGGTTATTTCTCTAGTTTTGGATTTTGCTCTGCCAAAAGCGGCATGTAGTTGATTTTTTTCTTGGGCCTCTTTAATGCCTTGAGAGAATAAGAAACTTGAGCTAATCTTAAGCCCTTAAAATTATGTAGATGGTTAATGTGTATAGTATCGCACGAGGCAACAGACTAAAATTTTTGGACTCTCAAAAACATATTTCCTATTGCTTCTGGAGTCTCTTCTTTTTACATATCAGCTGTTGGGTAATTTTGCCTGCGATTTTTCAACTTAATGTCCCGCTTGATGTATGTGAAGGATTTGTTTGGGGCAACGAATGGCCTTTAGGCACTTACAGACATCCCCCCCTGTATGCATGGTTGCTCCAGGCTGTATATTATCTATTTGGAACTTCTCCCGTTGGATTTTATGGATTGTCCGCATTCGCTAGCGGATTTAGTTTATATGCAATATATCGAACAGGGGCTTTACTTATTAGTCCAATTCATGGACTAATGGGAGCCGCATTGGCACAAAATATAGTCTACTTTAATTTTCTATCTACGGAATTTAATCCTAATGTATTACAAATGTTTTGGACAGCGATAGGAAGTTATGTATTTGCGCTGGCTTTATTACGCTCTAATATAATCTATTGGATCTTGCTTGGGTGCATCATTGCGCTTAGTTTTTACACGAAATACACCACCCTAATACAAGCGACCGTACTTTTTTTATTCCTGGTCTTCAATTCTCGTGCTCGTAATAATTTTAAAAAAGCAGGTCCTTATCTGACGGTGTTGTCCTTTATTATACTGTTCATTCCGCACCTTCAGTGGTTAATTCAGCATAATTTTCTCCCCCAATATTATATCAAAGATAGACTTGGGGATGTTTTAACCGTCAAAGACAGCCTATATTATTCCCTACGTTTTTTGCTGGTCCAAATTCTTGATTGTGTTTTTTCTTTATTAGGAGTCTGCCTTTTATTATATCCTTTTCATGCTATAAGCCCCAAGAAAACTGAAGAAATTTTCAAAAGAAAGATTGTTTCCTGGTTGGCTTGGTCTCCCATTGTATTATTAATTTTGATTAGTTTTATTAGCGGTCATAAAATAAAGGATATGTATGGTATGCCTTTCTTATCATTTATCCCGCTTGCACTCTTGTCTTATTTTGAAGTGAATAAAAATAGGATTTACAAATTTTTTTCCTTCTGGATAGTCATGTTTCTGTTTCAGATTACACTTTATGTGGGCGTCAATTACTATCACGCAAATGAAAAAAATGATAATCCGCGTCGAGTAGATTTTCCAGGACTTGAATTGTCAAAATACGTTCACTCATTATGGCATACAAAAACACAGACACCTTTAAAATTTATTATTGGCGACACCTGGATCGCTGGAAATATAGCTTTCTACAGCAGTGAAAAACATCGGCCTAATGTATGGATTAATGGGGACATACGTATATCAGAATGGATCAATTTATCAGAGGTAAAAATGAATGGCGCTATTCTTATATGGCTGCAAAACGATGGTGAGTATGCAATACCAAGCTATTTAGCTGAAAAGTTTCCCAATGCTCAATTAGGCGATAAATTCAATCTGGTGTGGGAGAAACATCCAGAAAAAATGAGTACTTTTGGCTATGCTTACCTGCTGCCTACATCTTAGACCGTATAAAACTGATATAGGGTAGTGTATCAATTACTCCATTTATATTTCGATTGTAGGGGCTCGTTGTCGAGATTGGTATTGGACTGTTTATCCCTTTACTTTCTATACCCGCGTAGGTAGACTGCGTGAGCAAATTTTCTGCTTGTTGCAATCTACAGATTAGGATGTTGTATGCTCGAGATGAAACGCAATTGTAATGTGCTTCCGGTGAATTGGGTAGGGTGGATTGTTTACTTCTTGATGCCCACAAAGTACAGCATTGCGCAAAAAAATATCGAGCAAGTATTCCATGGTTTGCTTTCAGCCTACGAGAAAAAACGTATTGCTATTGCCTATTATTCCCATATATTTCTTTGTATCAAAGAACTTTTTTTAATGAATTTTTTAACAGAAAAATCTTTAGAGAAGAGGGTGAAACTTATTGGTGTCGAACATCTATATAATGCGCTCAAAAAAGAAAATGGGGTGCTTATTTTAACGGGGCATTTAGGTAATTGGGAGTTTGCTCCTCTGTTCTCACTGAACCAAGTTGAAAAAGGAGCACACCATTACTATTGTGTTCGTAAAGCATTACGACTCAGTTTTCTAAATTCTATTTTTTGGGGCCGTTTTGAAAAAGCGGGCTTTAAAATAATTAACAAAAATAATGCGCTTGCTGAAACCCGTCTTGCATTAAGAACTAAAAATGTTGTTTTTTTCCCTTTTGATTTAAGACCACCTTGCCATAGCAAGTCCAGTTTAAGCGCCAGTTTCTTAGGCCAGCCAAGTAAAACTTATGGAAGCATCGCTTATCTGGCTCATCGTCTGAATTGTGCCGTATTGTCCGTTAGTTTTTATCGATTAAACAAAAAACAACATATTATCGAATTTTACCCTGAAATTCCCAGTGATGCTTCTAAAGACAAAAAACAAGCCTATCTGGAAAATACGGAAAAATATAATAAAAGATTGGAGGAAATGCTGCTTGCATATCCTGAGCAGTGGCTGTGGTCGTATAAGCGGTGGTAATGTCGTAGGAGATGTAGTTGAGGAGTCAATGTCGCATTAGTATTGCAGGATTTCTATTTTATTATTTAGTACCGATACGTCGGAAAATCGTGCTGGAAAATATCGATCGTGTTTTTAAGAATCAGCTTTCTTTAAAAGAGAAAAAGCATTTGGCCTGGGCGTTCTACTCGCATGTGGCTTCCACTATCAAAGAGTTAATCTTTATGGATTGGTATGCGCGCGTTGATAATCGCGTGGAAATTAAAGGGATTGAGCATCTTTTGGAGGCCAAAAAACAAGATCATGGATGTTTTCTGCTTATGGGGCACATAGGGAACTGGGAGTTAACTATTTCACTGGTATTTTCTCAATTGAAATCGTTAATTGGTCCTATTTGGATTATTAGAAAGGCCATTCGTATCCAGTGGCTTGAACGGCTCATTTTTAACCGTAATCAGCGTTATGGTGGGCAACGAATTGATAAAGCTGGAGCCCCGCTAAAAATAATCAAGGCACTAAAAAATAAAGAAACGGTTTTATTTACCATGGATCAGCATGCCGAACTTAAAAATAAAGAAGGTATTGCCGTAAACTTCTTTAATGCTAAGGCAGGAACGTTCCGCAGTTTGGCTCTTTTTGCCGGTAAATATCAAGCTCCGGTGGTGCCTCTTGCATGCTATCGCCTAGCCAATGGTAAACATGTACTGGAGTTTTTCCCCGCCTTATCATGGGAGACCCATCCGGATGAGGAGCAGGCAATATCTAATAATACCTTACGGTATAACCAACAATTGGAACAATTAATTCTTGAACATCCCGAACAATGGTGGTGGGTTCATCGTAGGTGGAAACTGTGACTATTGAAACTCCAGCTCTTTATCGATTTAAGTTTTAATAAGATGATAAAATGAAAATATTGGTCATGCAGCATAAAAAAATTGGTGATGTTTTAATGAGTAGTATTATTTGTAATAACTTAAAAAAAATAATGCCGAATGCAGAGATCCATTACTTAGTGAATAAAGAGGCTTTACCTGTATTAGAAGGAAACCCTAACATTAGTCGGGTTATTACCTTGCATCCTAAACATAGGACTAGTGTCCGTACTTTTATAAAGTTTGCTTTGCAAATCAGGCGTGAACACTACGATATTGTAATTGATGCGTATACCAAATTGGAAAGCTGGATTATTGTTTGGCTTTGTAACGCAAAGCGTCGGGTCTCTTATAGGAAAAAATACAGGACCTTTCTGTATACAGATAATCTTCCTCGAGAATCAGTAAAGAACACTCCGCCTGGTCGGATGATTGATTTAAAACTGCTTTTAATTCAACCCTTTTTAAACAATGTAGTACCTGAACGCCATCCGCAAATCTATCTTTCTGAAGATGAAAAACAAAGGGCTGCACTTTTATTTAAAAAACACCATGTCCCTGCTAAAAAAAACCTAATGCTTAACATTTTGGGGAGTTGTCCTTTAAAAACATATCCTCTTGAATATATAGCAACGCTGGTGAATCAGATAGTAAGCCAGGTCGATGTGAATATTTTATTTAATTTTTTGCCTGACCAAAAAGAGGAAGCACAAAAAGTCTATGAATTGTGCAATGATGACGCCAAAAAGAAGATATTTTTTGAGCTATCCAATTATGATTTAAGAACGTTTATTGCGATTATGAATGAGTGTGATGCGATTATCGGTAATGAAGGTGGCGCAATCCATATGGCGAAAGCGCTCAACAAGCCTTCGTTTACAATTTTTTCTCCTTGGATAAATAAACATGATTGGTCTACTTTTGAAGATGGCATAAATCATGTTGCTGTTCATCTGTCTGACTTTAAGGCGGATTTATATATGAATACTCCTGATACGGAACATAAGGAGAATGCACTCGAACTTTTTAAAGAGCTAAAGCCAGAATTTATTTTACCTAAGCTTAACGCTTATTTAGCCTATCATTTTTGGCAACATACTGATTAGACAATATTTTTATTAGGGTAATTGGGCTTTATATTTTTGCTAGGCTCCATTAGAGTACGAAGTAATTAAGGGAACATCTAGAAAAGGAACTTATTATGAAAGCAGTCTTGGTTTCTGGATTTGCTCGTTCGTTTATCTCTGGACTGCCTATTGCAGATGCAACAATTACTGTACTTGAAAATAACCAACTAAAATTTAAGACGGACGCTTCTGGAAAATTTGGACCATTTGCATGGGCTGTCGGCAAGCCCATTACTTTAGTTTTTGAGAAACCAGGATCTTTTTGGACTGGATATAAGACAACACAAACCGCTACGGTGATTGTCCCACCAGAAGGAATAAACCATGAAAATTACGTTAAAAATATTTCATTCCAAGTTCCTTCCAATATGGCTTATAAATTACTTTCATTTGCTATTGGAGAAGCTGAAGATCCGGACGCGTGCCAAATTGCTGCAACCATAACACCGCCTAATACAACCATGGATGATATTCCACAAGGTGTTGAGGGGGTTACAGTCAGTTTATCTCCTAACGTAAAGGTACGAACTTTTTATTTTGATATTTTTCCATTTATCCACAAAACCAATCCTTTTATCCGCACTTTGAAATCGACGTCACTGGATGGCGGCGTGGCTTTTCTCAATGTGCCGCCTGGTGATTACATTATGGAAGCAAGAAAGGATAATATCCTTTTTTCTAAGGTAATTATTAAAGCGCGTAAAGGAATGCTTGTGAACGCAAGCCCGCCACAAGGCCCTACCATGCTTATGGATGCAAGTTCGACACAGGATACGGCAGTGATCCAAAAACCTAAAGTGAACAAAGCTGAAATAAAACCCAATCAATTTAGTTTTTTTAAACCTGCTTTAGCCTTCGGATTAACTGCGGCGGCGGGGGTTCTTCTTGCGGCAACTGCCTTAAATAAGAGTATGGCACCATAATTTCAAAAGAGAACTATACTCTAAATATTCTCTATTTTTTTAGTTGTGAGTATGCAAGAAAAAGAGGAAGCACCGACAATTCAATTTAACGCACAGCAGGGAAAAGAAACCACAGAAAACTTGCTCAAGAAGATTCTGGAAGATGGATTGCAGGCGAACAATCTTCTTGTTGACACGCTACGTGAACATGCAGAAGAAAATAATTTACAAGAGTCTTTAGAGTTGTTCAACAATCCTCCCCCCAGAAAAAAAGCAACAGATGAAAAGGCTACCCAGGAAGAGGCTGTGCCAATAGGTAATAAACAAAAAAACGAAGGATTATTTGAGCAGCAAGAAGAAGTTAAAGCATATAGAAATAAAGCCCAAAAACTAGAGAGTACGACACATAATCCTGCAGCGTAATCCGTTACCCCATGAAGCAAAGAGAGCGTATGAATATGACTTCAGCGATAGAGCAGACAGTGAGAAGAGTTTTTGATGAACTGTGGAATCAGCAAAAGGTGGCAGTAGCTGATGAGCTATTTTCAGCAAAGACTTCAATTCATTTTAGCTATGAACAAGCAGCCAATTTACAGGATTTCAAAGAAGCGTTACAACAATGGTATAAGGCCTTTCCCGATCTACTGCATCAGATTGATGATCTTATTGTGAGTGGCGATAAAGTGGTGACACGTTGGCATGGCCATGGAACCCATAAGAATGAATTTTCGGGTATTCCCGCCACAGGTATATCCGTGTTTTATAGTGGGATTACCATTTTTCGCCTGGATCATAATCATCAAATTATTGAAGCCTGGGTCTATAGTGATTTAAATGACATGATTGCCAAAATGCAACAAAGCCAAAAACAATAGGCCTAATTATGGAACACGATCAAACAAAGCGCTATGAAAAGTCAAAGAAATTTCTCCCTCAAAATGTGGGGTGCTTAATCAAGAACTTACAGCCTGCGATTGCATGGTCACCCAATGAAAAGTTTCTTTGCTATAGGCATGATACGGCAAAAGGCTATGAATATCTTATTTTTAATCTAGAGAGTAAAAAGAAAGAACCGGCTTTTGACCATCTATTCCTGGCAAAAAAAATTGCTGAGCAATTAAATAAAGAAATAAACGCCTTTATATTGCCCATCAGTAAGGTGGATTTTTTTAACGAGCATATTTTGCAACTCCATATCGAACAATTTATTTTTCAATATGATAGAACAACTCAAGAGCTCGTATGGATTGCGGATACCACACAGCAAACCGCCATGTCTCATTGTCCTACAATTATGGAAATTTGGGGGTTTATTCCCGCGACAATCCTGTCACGAATACGTTCACCAGATCAGCATTGGGATATATACAGCAAAGACCATAATTTATTTCTTTTTTCAGGTACTGAGAATAAAGAATATCAACTGACTACAGATGGGAGTGCGCTACAGGCCTATGCTGCTTCCCCAGATACGAATTTAACTTCGCTCACACTACGCCGTATGCAGATAACGCTTCCGCCTATGGCGCTTTGGTCTCCTGACTCACAAAAGATTGTGACGTTTCAATGTAATCAAGAGCATGTAAAAAAATTAGCATTGCTGCAACATGTGCCGGAGGATGGTTCTTTGCGTCCGCAGGTTTTTGAGGCGCATATTCCGTTGGTCGGCGATGCAGTGATTCCAGAAATTAAATTATGTGTGATTGATGTCCGCACAAAGACGCTGCGCTTTATTGACGTGCCTCCATTGATGCCTGCATTGGTAGGCTCACCGATTGAGGCAGGCTATGTCTGGTGGAGTGAAGACAGTAAAAAAATCTTTTTTTTAAAAGAAGAACGAGGAAATCATCAGCTTTCTTTATGTGAGCTGGATGTTGCTACCGAGCAGCTGCGGATTATTTTAACTGAAAAATCCACGGGATATGTTGAACCCAGCCAGCTCATCCTGTGGCAGAATTACACGCACATACTCGAAGCAACGAATGAATTTACTTGGTTATCTGATCAGCATGGTTGGGCGCATCTGTATTTACATGATTTACAGACTGGACAAGTCAAAAATCCAGTAACGCAAGGTGCGTGGATGGTGCGTAAGGTATTCCATGTCGATCTTATCAATCGGTGGATTTATTTTTTAGGGAATGGAAAAGAAGCGGGTGTTGATCCCTATTTTCGTTATTTATATCGTGCCCGTTTAGATGGGAGTGATGTGCAATTACTAACCCCAGAAACAGCCGATCACACCATTGTTTTTTCACCATCTCAGGATTATTTTATCGATTATTATTCGTCTATGGATTCTCTTCCCATAACTAAATTACGTGATACAAATGGGCATGAGCTTGCAATGCTGGAAACAGCCGATTTTTCTCAATTATTTGCTTTGGGCTATAAGCCGCCACAGTCGTTTTGCCTTAAAGGTGCTGATGGAGAGACGGATATTTATGGTCTTATCTATTTCCCTACAGATTTTGATCCTAAGAAAAAATATCCAATAATTGATGATATTTATCCCGGGCCACAATTGATGCGTGTACCTAAAACATATTGTTCTGATCTTCCAGAATATATCTATGGTTGTTGGTGGCCTCAAAGTTTGGCTGAGTTAGGATTCATCGTTGTTAATATGGACGGACGCGGTACCCCGCTGCGTTCTAAAAAGTTTCATGAGTATTCGTACCAGCATTTAGAAACTGCTGGAGGATTAGAGGATCATGTAGAGGTCATTCGACAGTTAGCCAAGCAGTATTCTTATATTGATATCAACCGAGTGGGTATTATGGGGCAGTCAGCAGGAGGTTATGCGGCAACGCGCGCATTACTGATTTATCCCGATGTCTATAAGGTAGGGGTTTGTGTTTCTGGGTTACAAGATTTACGAAGTTATTTGGCATTTTGGGGGGAGCGCTATCAAGGTTTGCCAAGTGATATAGATTATACCGTACAATCAAATTATCCTCTGGCGTCACAATTACAGGGGCACTTATTTTTAATTCATGGTGATTTAGATGATAACGTGCATCCGTCCAATATGATGCACTTAGTGGATGCCTTAATTAAGGCAGATAAGGATTTTGATATGTTATTAGTGCCCAATGCAAATCATTCTCTTTATTTCACGGATCAATATGTTTTACGCAGAATAGGGGCGCATTTTGTTGCGCATTTATAGCATGCGGAGCCCGCAAATTAGTGGTGCGCAACACATAAATTACGAGTAAGGAGAAGTACAAAGAATACCTTGAAGAAAGCACAACCCACTGCCATAATAAATTTAATTCTCTATCAGTATTTTCAAAGAAAAGGACTCCTTATGGCCACTGTAGGCACTTATCTTGCACAACGCTTCCAAGAATTAGGAATGAATGATTATTTCGCCATTCCTGGAGATTACAACCTTGGTTTGCTAGACGAACTATTAAAAAACGACTCCCTTAAAATGATCAATTGCTGTAATGAGTTGAATGCAGGTTATGCCGCAGATGGTTATGCGCGCATCAAAGGCGTTTCTGCTCTGGTGGTAACCTTTAGTGTTGGTGGTTTAAGTGCAGTCAATGCGGTTGCAGGAGCTTATGCTGAGAATTTGCCGATCATTGTTATTTCAGGTGGGCCTAATACGAACTCGGTGCAGGATGCGGAGATTTTACACCATACTTTGGCAACGGAAAATTACAGCTACGTTCGCGAAATATTTGCGAAAATTACAGCGCATAGCGTATTTATTCATAGACCAAGTGATGCACCCATGCAAATTGATGCGGCGATCGCGATTGCACTTGAAAAGAAAAAACCTGTTTATATTGAAATTGCATGCAACATTGCGGGAGCCGATGTTTCTCCTCCGACACAACGGGCGCTTAACGTCAAACGCTTGAGTGATACCTCCTCTCTTGCTGCTGCAATTGAAGATACCGCAAAACAACTTAATGCTGCAGTCAAGCCAGTGTTGGTAGCAGGAAGTAAATCGCGACCCTGTGAGGCAACTGCTATGATTGAAGCTTTAAGTCAATCTTGTGGTTATGCCTTGGCAGCAATGCCTGATGCAAAGGGATTTATTTCAGAACAGCATCCTAATTATATTGGCATTTATTGGGGGCCAGTCAGTTCGCCTGGATGTGGAGAAATTGTCGAATCAAGTGATCTCTATTTTTTTATCGGACCTAATTTTAACGATTATACAACTGTTGGCCATATGTGTAACATCCAGCCAAAGAAACTCATTGTCATTGCGGATGGTAGCGTGTCTGTTGCCGGTAAAGTATATACCGAAGTGTATATGAATGAGTTTTTGAGTGGCTTAAAGGACAAATTGAAATTCAATGATGCGTCGCTTAAAGCATACAAACGCATTGCGGGATCTGCTCCCTTATATCATGAGCCGGATGACTTGAACTCACCGCTCACTACACGATTCCTTTTTGGACAAATCCAAAAGCTTTTAAGTAGTGATTACGGTGTTTTGGCAGAGACTGGTGACTCATGGTTTAATGGCATGCGTCTTAATTTACCCGAAAATTGTCCCTTTGAAATTCAAATGCAATATGGATCAATTGGCTGGTCTGTCGGCGCACTTCTGGGTATGCAAGCAGCACTTCATAATAAAAAACGTGTCATTGCTTTGATCGGCGATGGTTCGTTCCAAATGAGTGCTCAAGAAGTGTCAACCCTTATTCGTTATGGGTATAAACCCATTATCTTTTTAATGAATAACGCTTCTTATACGATTGAAGTGCAAATTCATGATGGTCCGTATAATGTGATTAACAATTGGCATTATGCTGATTTGGTGGAGGTTTTTAACGGACAGCAAGCCAACGCTCGCGCGTTTAAAGCACCTACGCATCAAGCGCTTCTTGATGCAATCGAAGAAGCAAAAAAAACAGATGGATTATGTTTTATCGAGGTGATTTTAGATAAAGATGATTGCAATAAAAACTTGTTGGAATGGGGCGCTCGCGTCGCATCATACAATGGCCGCTCTCCAAGAGCGAATTAGCGGTTTTCATTTCATATCATAAAGGGCAGATACGTATCTGCCCTTATGTTTTCTGTAGTGTTTCCCTCTGCCGTGAAGGATACCATCTTACCATTCAGACTCCTTATTCAATAAGAAAACATGGACTAAGATACAAAATGCACTTTCTTAGCAGGTAAGTCTGTTTTATATGAAAGAACTATACTTATAGTCACTATGATGATTAAAAGGGACTCATATGAAAACCTATCTCAATCCCCAACCACATGCGGTGGAGCGTATTAATAAACTTCGAAATAAACCCAGTAGTATGCCAGCTCCCAGGCATGAAAAGGTGGTGCCAGAGCGAGCAGAAAAGTCAGATACCGAGATTTTTGAAACTGAATCTGAGGAACAAGCTTGGCGAGATTCTCTTGCAAAAGATAAATCGCACTGATTGACTTTGCGATAAGGAAATACCTGGGTAATTAATGTCCTACTGGTAATACTCACAAAAGAGATAGCTTCTGGATAAAGGCTTTATGTTGGTCAAAATGGAAAAAAATCGGATGACTATTTAGTGTGGCGCTAATTGCAAGGAACATACACAAAATTGAATAAAATAAAAAAGCTTATCTATCATTTTTTGAACTATACTGATAGGCACAAGGCAATACCAATATAGAATAGATAAATAAAATCAATATCAAGAAAGTTTTATGATGCGCTCATTTCTGCGAGGTTAAGTCGGTTATCACCTGTAGTGAATGCCGCAGTGACCACCATATTAGGGGGCATTCCTTTATTACAAGATGTTTTTTGGGGTTTCTCTTGCTGTAACCATTATGTTTGGGCTGACCGTCGGTACGATACTCACCATGTTTTTAGTACCTGCCTTTTATTGCATTTTATACCGCATTAATTCCGAGAAAGGAGGGTAGCCTACCAAGATAGCGCTTGGTTATTAATCCATTTTATTAATTAAATAGATGCTGAGTTTATTAGGCAGCAGTCTTAATAACTGTGAGAGGTATACCTGTAATTTCGGCACTTTAATTTCAGTTTTCTTTTTTTCAATCCCATCAACGATTAGTTTAGCCGCTTTACTCACACTATAAATGAATCTTTGCGGAATATTAGCATTATCGAGTAATGACGTTTGTATAAAACTGGGTATCACAATGGAAACAACGATTTGTTCTTTTGCTAACTCCAGCCTTAGGCCTTGAAAAAAGTTACTTATTGCGGCTTTACTCGCTCCATAGGCTTCGCATTTGGGAAGACAAAAATAAGACATAGCACTACTCATTGCGACCAGCTGAGGTTGGCTGCTGGCTCTAAGCAGTGGAAGGGATGCTTCAACACCATAAATAGGCCCTAAGAAATTGACTTGTAAAATCGCTTCAACCGTCTCACTATTAAAATTTTTTACGTCAATCGATTCATATTTTCCTGCATTAAGAAACACAAGATCAACATAGCCATATTTTGCTAATATTTTTTCCCCTGCTGCTTTATTCGCATGTTTATCAAGGACATCAAACGGAATCATGTCTGCTTGCGTTGCATCAGCAACTTCTCGTAGCGCGGTTTCATTATAATCTGATAAAATTAATTGATAACCTCGTCGATGCATTTCCAGAGCAACTTCTTTACCTATTCCCAACGCTGCCCCAGTGATCCATGCTATAGATTTCATTTTAGTCCTTAAGTCTTTGCATCAATCAATAATATGATAGCCACTATCAATATAAATGGTGTCACCGGTAATGTTTTTCGCGTAATGACTTGCAAGGAAAACAACCATCGCGCCCACATCATCAATATCAACCAACGATCTGAGAGGTGATTTTTCTTTTGCACGTTGGATTAATTCATCAAATTTCTCCAGGCCTGAGGCCGCGCGTGTTTTTAAAGGACCAGGAGAAAGGGCAATTACCCGAATCTGTTGTGGTCCCAGCTCTACGGCCATATAGCGCACAGAAGCTTCTAGAGCTGCTTTAACGGGTCCCATGAGATTATAATTTTCAACCACTTTTTCCGCACCGTAAAAGGACATCGCAAATAATGAGCCACCATTTTTCATTAGTGGCTTCGCGCGATTTGCTATGCGGATAAACGAATGACAAGAAATATCCATCGCAGTGAGGAATCCTTCTTTAGAGCATTCATACACGGGGTTTTGTAAATCCTGTTTGGGCGCATACGCAATAGAATGGATGACGATGTCAATTTGTCCCCATTTTTTGTTTATTTCTAAAAATAAATTATCTAAATCATGTTCGTTGGTGACGTCACACTCACAATAAATCGTGGGTTTAAGAGCATTGGCAATTTCATCTACATAGGGTTTGGTTTTTTCATTTAAATACGTGATTGCCAGGTCAGCACCAGCCATTTTCAATGCGCGAGCACAGCCAAAAGCGATGGAATGGTCATTGGCAATACCAATTACTAACGCTTTTTTTCCTGAAAGTAATGTATTATCGATGTTCATCATTCCTTATGTTTGATAAGACAATAGCAATGATTGGCAATAATCCATTCTTCGTCAGTAGGGATTGCATAAATGTCGACGCAACTTTTAGAGCTATTAATCGCTAATTGATTGGTCTTATTTAACTCTGCATCCATCTCAATGCCAAGCCATTCAAAGTCTTGGCAGACGGCTTGGCGAATTTGCCATGCATGCTCGCCAATACCTCCTGTAAACACCAAGAGATCAAGCCCTCCAATTGTGGCAGTAAGTGCTCCCAGCTCCCTCCGGATGCGATAAACAAACAACTCGATTGCTTCTTTTGCATGGGGACTCTTATCTTGCAGCAGTTCTTGCATATTGAAGGTACTGCCTGAAATGCCTAATAAACCAGACTCATTATAGAGTACATTTTGAATTTGCTCTGCAGTCATTTGTTCTGATTGCAGCAAATAAAGAATAACCCCTGGATCTAGGTTGCCACAGCGTGTACCCATAACAAGACCATCCAATGCGGTCAATCCCATAGTGCTGTCTATGGATTTTCCTTCCTTGACGGCACACATACTAGCTCCATTACCTAGATGCGCAATGACGATTCGCCCCTTGTGCTTTTGCGGATTAATGCTGCGCAAGCGATGCATAATAAATTCATAGGAAAGACCATGAAAACCATAACGTTTTACGCCTTTTTCATAAAACTTCCTTGGGAGACCAAATAGGTTTGCTATGTGTGGGTGAGTCATATGAAAAGCGGTATCAAAACAAGCGATTTGTTGTATATCAGGGTACAGTGTATTGATACTTTCAATAGCCTGGAGATTATAGGGCTGATGAAGTGGCGCGAAAGGGATAAATTTTTTTAATTGGTTAATCAGCTCGGCAGAAATAAAGGTTGGTGCATGAAATTCATTGCCACCATGGACCACTCGATGCCCTGCTGCAATAATGTTGAATCCAAATTGATTGGTTTTCAGTGCCGAGAATAATAATTCATAAAAATAACTGTAGCCTTGTTCTTTGGAGAAATGCTCTTCTCTCACTAGGACATTATTTTGGTCAAACAGTTTTAGGACGGGTGCTTCTCGGATATTTTCAACGATGCCATGCAACAGTTTGGGTAACACCGCTCTTAATTCGTATACGGCGAATTTAATACTTGAAGAGCCAGAATTGAGTACAATAACATGATAATTGTCCATATTGTCACACTGTTTTAAGTCGGAAACCCCATTGTCCTCGCGTTAGTATAGAGCATTCTTCAAGTGATTACACTGCCAATAATTCTCATTGAGTCAGTTAGAAAAACGATGGATATACTTAAAGATTGAATCCTACTGCCACACAACACAATTTAGTTAAATCCATAATTATTATTTATCCAATTGTCTAATTCGGTTATAGAAATTGGTTTGCTAAAATAATAGCCTTGAGCAATATCACCGTGATGATGTTGTAGAAATAGTAGCTGTGCTTTAGATTCAACCCTTCTGCGACGACCTTCAACCCAAGTTCGTGGCCAATTTCAATCACTTTTTGTACAGTTACCCTTATGCTATTCAGTTAACATATTTTGAACAAATGATTTCTCTATTTTAATTTCACTTGCAGGACTTATTTTCAGCTGCTGTATCATGGCGTATCCTGTTCCAAAATACATTCGCAAAGGTGGTTAATCTAATACTCAATACCCCATTGCGTCTATCAATACTAGAGTTTTTCCTCCCGCGCCATGCCCTCTCTCCCCTGATTTTGCGCCACCAATTATAGTTTCATTGATTTCAACTGCGCCACTCAATTTATATCGACAAGGTTGCACCATTGTTCGACGCAACTTGTTATGATAGCTACCCAATCCAAGTGCCCTCTGAGGCCAAGACAGGACTATTTATCAAAAAATCCAGGCAGCCAACAGGAAGTAATCAAGTCGCAATGCAGAGATGAGATGGCAAAAATTGTTAAAACTAATTTAATTGATAATAAGGCCTTAGATATAAACTTTCGCACCTGGCTTGGAAGAGCGATATTGAATGCAGTTATTGCGCTTCCTGTTAAAATCTATAGCAGTTGTAAGCATATTCCTGAAAACCAATTGTTTTTTAAATTAAAAACTGAGTCACAAACTATTGCAGTACAAATTCACAAGGATATTACAAAACTTGAACCAGCTAGGTAATCCGTGGATTTTTCTCTAGGTGCCGCGCCTATGCGCGGTACCTAGTGCTGGCAAATTATCCTCAATATTTTACTCCTTCGGTGAGTTTTTAATTAATGCGTTTTGCAAATTTATTTGTTTTAATGTGCTAAATTTATCATAATGGCCACTTTTTCAGTCTAAGGGTCCCATGTCATCATTGCTTACAATCAATTTGTTAGAAGATTTAGTTTATGCCGCACAGTTAAATCAAGAGGGCAAAACTGCAGATTATATTCCAGAACTTGCTAATGTGAATCACGACTTGACTGCAATTGCTGTGCAACCATTAGGAGGGCAACCTCTTTCGTTCAGTAATAGCCCGCTAAATCCGGTAACACTGCAAAGTACAGCGAAGATGATTCCTTTGATTGGACTGCTTGAAGAATATGGGGAGCAAGTATTCGAATGGGTTAAGGTAGAACCTTCTGGGGATGATTTTGCCTCAATTACCCGCTTGGAACAGTTTGGTCCTAAACCCTCAAATCCTATGCTGAATGCAGGGGCGATTACCTTATGTTCGCATATTCCGGGCAAAGGTGAACAACAATTTGGCTGGTTAGAATATTGGACACAAAAATTATTTAATCAGCGCCTTAGTATTAACCCTCTGGTTTTTGCTTCAGAAAAACGCACCGGTAATCGTAACCGCGCCCTTGCTTATTTGCTCAAAAGCAGAAGTAATCTTGTTGCGGACGTTCATGAAACACTGGATTTATATTTTGCGCTATGTTCCTATGAAGCGAAGTTAGAGCAAATGCTTTACCTGCCTACTTTATTAGCTAATGCGGGCAGAGACCCAGACAGTGGGGAGCAAATTATTTCCACCGAAACCACTAAAATTACGTTAGCCATTATGGCAACGTGCGGACTCTATGATGAAACCGGCACCCATATGGTCAAAACAGGGATGCCTGCTAAAAGCGGTGTATCTGGCTATACCATTGCGGTTGTTCCAGGCAAAGCGGGTATTGTAGTGCTCAGCCCAAAAGTGAATGCGAAAGGCAATAGCATCCGCGGTGAAATCATGCTTGAAGGTTTGTCGAAAGCAATGAACTGGCATTTTGCATTGCCCTAATCCTTAGCGTCGCCAACACATATAAGCAGATGTAGCCTGGGTGAAACGAAGTGAAACCCGGGTTACAATCCTTCAGAGCCTCACCCAGGCTACACTTCTAAATGCTTCAATACGATTTCAGGATTATTTTATTTCCCGAAGGTTTTCTTCAAGAACGAGCCAAGATTTGCCAATGCTTCTAACTCGAGCTCAGTTTCCTCTTCATCAGCATTATCGGTTGATGGTGCTTGGGAAGTAGGCGCTATAGAGGAGAATATACTGGAAAATTGAGTCACTAAATTACCCATCCCTTGCAGTGATTCGAGCGTTTTATTTAGCTCCAGAAACTCTTGCATCGTTTCTTCCTGAGGAAGTCCACTAGCCAGTTCATTTATCTCTTGCAGCAGTATATCTTGCTGTCGCAAATTGCCTCGATACGCTTTATATCCTTTTTTACTATGTGGACCTCGAGTTATTTCCTTTTGTACATCAATGAGCTCCGATCTTTTTTCTATCAATTGTAAATTGTTGTTTAAGTTTTTTAGAACTTCAGCTTTTAAGAATTCAAACTCCAGACTTGCTACATCAACATGTGCTAAAGCCTTATCCAGCGTCTCAATGTAATTGGAGGCACTAATCTTGTTTTGTCGGAGTTGTGTTTTTGTGAGCTTAGCGTTTAGTTGATGAACCGCGTTTTGTATTTGTTCATTTACAGCCATAATGTCGGGATCTTTCCTTAATCTACTTACCAGGGAACCGAAGTATCTTTCTTCCAAGTGATGTATCTGTTTCATTAAAAAGCGTGAACTTGGGTCTTTTAGCTGGGCGTTTTGTAAGCATTCTAATTGAACTTCAAAACTTTTTAATTCGGCTTCTAAAGCGTTTGCCTCTGACGCACTGAGGTCACGTTGTTCTAGGTAATCCCGTAAAATAACAATCAAATTTTTGAGAAAATCAATGGATTCAATTGTCTTATCGCGATTCATCAGCAAGGCTTTATATAGCGGATGCGTGGCATCAGAAAGTATGGAATAAACAAGTGGTAGGCCTTTGGGGTCTGGCATCAAAAGAGATGCTCCATGACGAATTAGAACAGAGAGACATTCGCTCATCGACGATGTAGGACTATCTACAGCAAGACAGGCCTGTACCATAGACGGATATGCTTTTTTATATACGCTGACGGGCTGATTATTTATATCGACATCTCCATATTGCAAAATAAAATCCAACAACCTTGAGTTATGTGTTTGCAAGGCAACGGAGAGGTATTTTTCAGCACGTAACAGATGATGAGCAGAAGTTAATAGGGCCGCCAAATTAAATTGCCCTTTAAATAATAAAGTGGGTAATAAATTAGTACCAAGTTTGTGGAGTTCGCGACGAATCTTTTGTAATTGTCGTAAGTCTTCCAACTCGATTTGATGCTCGTAGCTCAAACTGATTTCATAAGTCTTCGCAAGTAAGTCCTCTATTGCTTTAGCTTGTACTTCTTCGGAGGCTTCCATGAGTTTTTCCAATTGGAGACTGAGTGTTTTGATCTCCCGTTTTACAGTTGAGTTTTTCGGTTGCGTTGGTGGGTTTGTTTTTGTGACAGTAATCGCTGTTTTTGATGAGCCTACATCTTGTGGGACAACTTCCGCATCGGCGACAATATCCCCATCAGCATGAGTTGATTCATTTTTATGAATGTTAGGTGCTTGAGAGAGAGGCATGGCCAAAACTGGAGTTGATTGGCGTTCTAAGGCGCGAACGGACATTTCGTAAAAGTGCAGAAGTTTTGGGTAGTTTGGCGAACGAGTAAGCGGAATAAGTTCTCTTAATATGGTACATGCTTCTTTCATTATTGGTAATGCCTCGATGGTCTTATCCACGTTGGCGTCAAAATATTTTGCCAGGCGCTCATCGCAATCGTTATAGCGAGCATCTAGGGTTTTAATGAGTTCATTTTGTTGCTGTTTGAGTTGCTTCATCAGCGGCTCTGTGTGCTTCAGCGCCAATCTTATGAATTGATTCCGCAAAGACTTTGTGTCTATTGGTTGATACGCCCCATCGATTTCTTGCTCAAAGGCGATATTTGCGAGTAATTCATCAAAAGTGTTGAAGTACACATGCAATCGATAATGTTCACCGAGCTGGTTTATAAATTCAGCCGTGTAATGATATTGGCTTAATTTGGGATTATCACGATATTCATTTTCGTAGATACTGACATGGTGTGTAAGCAACTCATATTTATTTTCTTTATCTTTGAGAATAAATTGAGTTGGTGTGGGGCATTCAATGCGGTAGTAATGGCGACTTGCTTTATTTGTATCTAATGCCAATTGATATCCTGGAGGTAATTGAACGGCCGCTTCGCCTTGAGAAAGAAAATTAAAAAGTGTATTTTTAGCCATTGTTTGCCCTGGTGTAATAAAATATGCCCACATTATAAGGTAAAAACACTTTTTGTAAAAAACTTTATTGTTTTGGGCTCTTTAAGTCCCACCTGTACTATAATGATTTGCTCTCCAAGAAATAATCATAAAAAAAACAATAGATTATGAACGAACCCATGTATTACTTAGGCACAATTGACTGAAATTTTTTCATTGTATTGTATCGTACGGAGTTTTTTTTCCTCTTTAAATGAAAAACAGCAACTTTGCTTGCAAAGTCATATTAAATTTTTATAATGCGCATAAATATTATTCACATTAGCTCACTATCTATTATGTATAGCAAACTCTATTTTCCCCGTTTCTTTACTGCAGGCTCTGAAAAAAGTATTAATGAAAAGCTTTCCGCTAGCGACACGTTGAAATGGGAAAAAACAAAATATCAAGCGTTATTGCAATTAAGAAAACATGGCTCAAGAATCATCACAAGCCTTTGTGAGTTAAAAGCAATCACCAGTAAAAAAGAAACTGATTCACTCTATGGATATGTTGAGTTTGTCATGCAGAAAGCGATTTCCAATCCGAACTTCAATTCAGCGTTATATGCTAATGAGTTGGGGAATCGATTTGCGTTGTTAAAAGCGAAGATTGAAGAACATAAAAAATTAGAGCAATGTTGTTCTGGAATGAATCTATTTGAGAATTCAATTATCACTGCTGTAGGCGCTTTAGGTGTTGTTTTCTTTGGGGTGGCGGTATCTACTGGCCCATTAGGCATGGCCCTTTTAGCGGTAGGAATGGCCATTGCGTCCGCATTGTTAACGACAATCGCAGCTTATAGTGTGTATGTTGATTCACGTTTTATCAAAGGCAAACAACTCAATGAAATTGAAGTCGGTATAAACTTCATCAGCAGCTATCCTAACGGCTCGCTGTTTGATGAAGTGGACGAACATAGTTTATGTTGTCCATAAAAATTAAAATAAGATAAGAACTTTTTTGTATCTTGATGTTATGCTCCCTCGCCCCTTGTGAGCTATGTTGAAAAAATCGTATGTCATTCCCGCGAAGGCGGGAATCCATCCATTAGTTAGGTACAATGCCAAGTTTGTGAATAGATTCCCGCCTTCGCGGGAAAGACAAAAAGGCAGTTTGGTATTATCGTATACTTCCAAATTATTTATTTAACAAAGCCCCAGGGAGAGGGAGATTTTTGATCGAACTCCATCCATGCAGTGGTCTATATTTGACAATCTCTGGTTAAGTCCCTCGAGAAAAATTTTTAAATACCAATAAAGACTAAATTTTGCTTTTTAAGCTGGATAAATGTCCATATGGCTGAATTTTGGTATACTTAAAAAAGAACTTAAAGCGTTTTTTAGAGGGTGAAAATGTATAAGAAAGATACTGAGCGTGAACCAAGAGTCATGCTGATTGCAGGACAAAATGAAACAGTGAGAAAAATGGAGAGTCAAAAAGGCTTCCCAGCTACCGTGGGGTTAGAGGGATGTGTGGCCCTAATTATTGCTGATAAAAAAGGCAATGCCAGTATTACTCATGTTGATGCAGATACCGATTTGTCGTTTATTAAGCATGAAGTTGCTTTTATGGATGGGGATTTTACCATTGATTTAATAAAAAGACCGGGTAAAGGGGAGCTGTATCTAAAAGTTCTTGCTGCTTTGGATGAGCAAGGGTTATCAGAAATACCACCGTCTGGTAAACAGCGAGTTGTTGACAGTGATGAGGGGACTGTAGTTTATAATTATTTAAAAAAAGTACCGCAGGTTTTTTCTTTTAATGATTTTAAAGAAATTGCTACTCCGGGTGTGCTTCCCAAAGCAACAAATAGATTACATACGCTAGGTTATACCGCAGAAACATGTGTCAATGATCCCCTAAGATTTCAGCTAAGAGTATATAGCCGTCAATTGAATCAGGCCTTATCCTCTAAGGCTACTGCCTTACCCGTATTAGTACACGATGCATCAGGTTGGTTAGATACAGAGGTGGCAATAGATAAGGAAGTTGAATTAATTATAAGTAAAGGCGAGGTACATCACGAGTCATTTTTTCAACCATCTAAAATGCTCTCTTTAAATCATGTTTTACCGCGTTACAATGCACTTATGAAGCATCTTGAGTCACAGAAAAAGCAAGATTCTGTCCTCTGACAGTACGATTTAAAAGTGTGTTTTGCATAATCGAAAGTAGGTTAGGTCCTGAGGTAGCGACAAATAAACACTGACAATATCTCAATGCTCGGCCTACTGTTGCTTTCCTTATTTTGTCTCAGGCGTCGCATCATCAAAAAAATGGTGCATGAGATGCTCCCAGGGGGCTAATTTTGATGGGGGTGTTATCACGGTTTCTACTTCTGTGGCTGCACGTATTCCGCTTAAATAAGCGCCATGGACTGTCGCTGGATCGGTTAACGAAGTCGCTTCGCCAGCAAAAAAGAGACGATTGTTTATCGGTGCACCTATTATTTGATAATTATCTATCGATACATTAGGGGCTAAGTGGGAGTAGGCACCTAAGGCGTAGGGATCATTATGCCAACGTGTCATCACATAAGAAGATGGGTCGGGAATATCTTTGCCATAGATGATGCGAAGCTCTTGCATTATTTTACTTAAAATTTGTTGATCTGGGAGTTGCTCAAACTCTTCTGCCTGCTTGCCAGTGTTAAAAATCAAGAGGATAGGGTGTTTAGAAATTTTATAATAATTCATGATATCGAGCACTGGATACTTTGCTGGTTCTGATTGCACAAAGCCTATCCATTCCTTATCTTTATCCCAAAACACATCTTTAAAATAAAGAAATATCTTATCATAAGTGCCCATCTTGATTTGTGAAAATGCAGTTGTTTTTTGGGCAGGTAATGGTGGATTAAAACTTATTTTTTTAGCCTGCAAAAGGCTAACTGGTATGGTGATGATGACTGTGCGGGCCAGGTATTGCTGATCCTGAGTGTCAATTTTAATAAGGGGCTGTTCGTAGTTAATTCGTGTCACTACTTGATTCAATCTAATTGGAAGATGTTGGGCAAGTAAATTGGCTACCTGGATATAACCCTTGGGGAAAACTACTTGTTTGCCTGAAACTTCGCTGTTGTCGTACGGTTTATCGACATCTACTGAAAGTTGATCTAGATCGCCTGCAAATTCATAAGCATAACTGGAAATGACTTGATATTTTAGTAGGCTTAATTGACGTTTATTGAGATGCTGTTTTTGCGAAAAGAGTTCGAAAGCAGTATTTAAAGAGAGTTTTTTATTGGGTATTTCTTTAAAAAATTGTTCGAAATTTAATACGAGTGGAATGGTTGCATTGACCTCTTCTTCAGATATTTTTTTCCCTTGTTCATCGTAGAATACCATATCCCTCAGTTTCTGCCTTAAGTCATCTGCATTATAGGAGGTAGGGACTGTTTTTATCGATGCTTGCTCAACTAATTGACTCACAGGATTGTTATTTACACCATGAAGCCAAGAAGCACCAAGATCTAAGGTCGTTCCCCATGTGTTGACTGACCATATACGACCACCAATTCGGTCGCGGGCTTCTAAAATGAGCACCTTATGATCGTTTTCTTGTAACTGTTTCGCTGCAGCTAAACCAGAAATTCCTGCGCCAACAACAACAGTATCATAAATTGTGGCATGGCTCTGAGGAGAACATATTATAGATGCCAAAATAATGAATCCCCATGCATTTGAACGGCTGTATCGAAATATACTACCTGCAATCAATAAAAACTGCACTAATTTATTGTTCATTATATGACAAGGCACCCTTATCTATATAGAGGAGAAAAATTGGGCATGGAAGATCCTTATGCCGTCAATGTAAAAAAAGCCAGGGTACAGAAAATGCCGATCGTGGTAAAGTATTATTGCTATTAACTAAAGAGCGACAAATAAAATGACACAGCTCCTATATATTAGACAGACTTGAACCCATTTTGGTAGAATTTTCTAATCTATGTGACGTTATAAGAAAATGGAATGTCAAAAAAGGACACGATATTAAAATTGATGACTACCGATATAAAAGACCTCATCGCCTTAGCAAATCGCTTGCAAAACAATCCAAGTTATTCGCGCGTACTCTCTATTATCAAGATCATGCGCCAAATTGCTCTTCAGCAGACACAATTATTAGACGATTCTGCGTTATTCCTGGATGACTCTGAAAAAACACTTCAAGATCTTTATCAGCAACTACACACCTTGCTTACTGAAAATAATCGCTGCACTACTTGGTTTACAAAGATTATTGCTCGCTATTGCGAGGATGTGCCTGATCTAAAACAACGATTGGAACATTTTATTCAGCACATTCTTGGTCCAATTATAAAGTTATCCAAGAGGGAGCAAGGGGGGCGGTGCTCATTAGTCATTGAGTTTCCGAATCAGGACATGCGAAATATATTTTTGAGTTGTTCCGGAATCATCGAGGAAGAGCAAACGGATGCCGCAACTGATTCAATCATTATTGAGGGAAATACGGTTTCTTTGCCTGCTTTTATCACAAAAAGTCAGCAATTAGCAGTTAGTTTGCCTACGATTGCGACAAAAGAACGTTTGCTTCATATCCTGAATTTAGCCAAAGCAAATCTTATTGTTTCTAATGCCAATGAATGCACTTTTTATCTCAATGATAGACGCATGCATGATACTGCTTCAAAATACCATGTTGCGGTTGTTTGCCCTTATTTCACTGAACATTATAAAATACAATATGCTGCGCATATGCTTGCTCAAGCATCTCGTGATGGTACGAGTTTCTTTAGTCCAACTAAATTGCCTGTTGAACTCACGTTGAAAATTGCATCAGCTAGTTCTTCATCTGATGCAATGTCTATAGATGAGCGAGCACAAATTGCATATTGTAATTTTAATTGGCCTTAAACTAACGCTTATAAGTATAGATTACATCATCATCAGCTTTGGCTGATGGTTTTGGTTCATCTATGCTCTTCTTGCGCGGTGGCAGATCTGAGTCATCCTTGGCGAAGAATGTAGCCCTACTTACGTTTTTAAAGCCCAAACAATTAGGCTTAGGTCGTTCAGTTGGCGCCCCTGCATCACACGTTTTTGTTTGTACCGTGACACTTTCTTTACCAAACTCACCTACTCCAGTGTAAAACAGTTCTGCGGAGCCGCTATTATCTAGGTTGATTGCATCGGTACAACCGAGTGCTTCAAATAAATCTGCAAACTCTTCAGCAGTGACACCGAAAGTACGATTAGGATTATGAATAACCATGACTACCACAGTCTGGCCATCATTTTTGTAGCCAACACCTGTCCGTGGCAATCGATTGGAATGATTATTATTTAATTCAGGTGTTTTTAATTGTGTTTTATCTTTGAGAATAATAAATCCAGAGACGGCATTTTTATTATCATAAAAATCAGGATCTTTTGCTAATTTGTCATCAATTTGCGCATGTGGAATGACGGCCGCTTTTTTAGTCGCTACATCAAAGGTAATGGTATCTAAGCCAACATTCTCTTGATCGAGCACTTTATGTGTGGATACCAGCTCACCACGACTTAGCGATAATCCTGCAAGATAGGTGCGGGATTGTTTTCTTGGGTTGATTTTTTCTCCCTGGTTGGGAACACCTGTTGCCCATACATTAAACCAGTTCGCATTAACTAATAAATCGGGTTTTGCAGAATTTGGGTGCCCTTTTGCCCAGTTGTCACGCCATTCTTTTAAGGTGAATAATGGCACATCAAACTGCCCGCCTTCATAAGGTTGGCCATAGCGATCTGGGAATTGAATTCCGTTGGGCACAAATGTTTCATACATAGATAAGGGGATTTCAACATAATAACCCTGAATATGTTCACGATGTGGGTTTTTACCCAAAATTTCCTCGAAATTTGTCAGGGAGCGTACATCTTGAACTTCAGTTGCCTGGGCAATGCGGTTGATTTTTTCATTGACTGCATCAGTTTTGGTTTTGAATTGCTTACTAAACACAGATTAACCTCGCTGTGGTTCATATTGGAACGAATGTACTATGGCTTCTATGATAATATTTATTTATTAAGGAATTATTAAAAATAGCTCTTGTTGTTTATTTTATCGGCACAAAGCCGGTGTTTTTCACCAAAATAGGCTGATTTTGCACCAAAAAATGTTGTGTAATGGGGTATAAAATCCATTTTTTGCGTATGGATTTTCCTAGCGGTTGCTATAAAGAGAGTTAAACCGAGTAGGGCTTTAAAAAGGGCTATAAAACTTGTAACTAGAGGGTTTTTTCTCAGTTTGCTGTGTTAACTCACTGACTTTTTGTTGCTGTTCGTTAATTATTTTTTGCTGTTTGTCGATAATGGCTTTTAGTTGTTCATCTCTTGCTTGCATTTTTTTGTACTGGATGTAGAACAAATAAAGGGACATCAGTTGTTTGGAGGACATACTGTCTGCTTTTTTTTGTTTTTCCTGTTGTTGCATTGATAATGAACTCAGTTTTTGTTCTTGTTCTAAATTAGTTTTTTTATGCTCAGCAACTTGGGCCTGTAATTCAGGCACTAAAAGATTACGGTGATGCTCCATACAAATTTGTTCAGCAATGCTTTTAAGTGCGTCATTTGTCGAGTGTGTGGTGATCCCGAAGCGTTTTAAAACACCGCCCTTTAAAATCTCTCCTGAGTTACAAAGCCCATATCCTTCACTTAGGCCAGAGAGCGCAATGAGAGTTTGCGGCGTGTCTTCGGTTTTACTGTAAGTTACCTTATAGGTTTTTGATTTTTGGGTATCTAAAAGTAGTTTAAGATCAATGAATAACTGCGATATTTGATTTTTGTATTCTTCTAACTGTGCTGATTCAAGTGAGCCTTCTTTGTCCAGTAAGGTTTTGAGTGATATCACTTCATGTAAAATATAATATAAGAAAGGCCTCCGTCCGCTATCGGCGCAGTGTTTAATGAGATTGTTTAGCTTTATTTTAAAATGAATGGCCTGATTTTGAATTATTTCTTTAGCGCATGTGAGGTATTTTTCTTGCGATGCTTCTGCGTCCGTTTCCACAATTAATTTTTTTACTTTGGATTGGCTGTCGTGGTAACGAATGATAACGGCAGTTAATGAATAGAGTAGTTCTTCTAGTCTTGTCATGTAAAATTCCTTTTTAAGCTCAATCCATGGTCTAATGTGGAACTACATAGCAACTTGATATTTTCACTATATTGAATGTTTTGCTGGAGTGCAAGACCTCGCTCATTTTTTAAGTTCGTGATGAATCTTCTCTTTTTTCTATATCTTGTTCAGTCTATATTTATTATGTTGCTTCACTGAAGGACTAAAAAATGAAAATAGCCATAATTGAACCTATAGGTATTCCCAGTAAGGAAATTCAGTCTGAATTATCTGCGTACACAGTGACGGAGTGTGACAGTCGTAACTGGTCTGACGAGCAATTAATCGAGCAAGTACAAGACGCGCACATTATTGTACTCACCAATCGTCCTTTATCTGCAAAGGTGATTCAGGCAGCAACTGAGTTAAAATTTATTGCTGTTGCATTTGCGGGAATCGATCATGTTGATGCCGATGCGGTACAACAAAGACAGATACCTGTGAAGAACGCGGCGGGGTATGCAAATACTGCAGTAGCTGAACTGGTATTGGGGCTTATGATTTCGTTGGCACGTAATATTCCTGCTAATAATAAAAATATTAGACAAAAAGCAGTAACCAATACTGGGACTGAATTAAAAAATAAGACATTAGGTATTGTGGGTTTTGGCGCCATCGGGGCGGAGGTCAAAAGACTTGCTAGCGCATTTCAAATGCACACTCTTACTTATGATATGAATGCCCAAGTCACACTAGAAGATTTATTTTCCCAATCCGATTTTGTCACTTTACATGTCCCGCTCACCAACGAAACTCGCGGAATGGTGAATTTAGACTTACTCTCGACAATGAAAAAAACAGCCTATTTAATTAATTGTGCCAGAGGCCCAATTGTCAACAGTGCTGCTCTCAAACAGGCATTAGAGCAACAGCTGATTGCGGGTGCGGCATTAGATGTATTTGATATTGAGCCGCCATTACCCACGGATTATAGTCTTTTTGATGCCCCCAATCTGATTGCAACACCACATATTGGATTTAATACCAAGGAAGCACTAAGAACGAAGGGGGAATTAACGATAAAAAATATTAAAGAGTTTCTTAAGACCGAGGGTCTTTAACATCACGATTGTTATTAAGCTATACTTTTTGCATTAAATATGGATATGAGGAGGGGGAAAGCTACGAGTTGTCGGATATGAGCTCGCACAAATCTCATTTTGGTTTAGCTTGGCTTAGTGAGTTAAGCATTACCTTCCCTGCGAAAAAATAAATTCTTATATAAATATTTCGGGGCTTTCCAGTACGCAATTGGCGTTAAAACATGATATTGCCTATAGCGAATACTGGAATGTCGCGACAAGAGCAGTGTACATTCCTGCTTCAGGAAGCAAAGAGTATGGAGCCGCACGTGATGGATATGCACTTAATGGTATTTTAGCGTTTAAAACACAAGTGATTAAGATTTGCGCTATGGTGTCAATATCCTCTTTAAGTACACCCAGTGCAGCTGGCGGCGCGCGTTTTAACACATTTAGTCCTGATGTAAGCCTTACTTGGTATGCGCAAAATTGGTTACAACTTTATGTTGAGGTATTTGGCCAAACGCACGCAGCACCGAATCAGGGCGCTGGATACAATTTAGATACAGAATTAATTTTTCTGGTTACTAAAGATTTTGCCATTGATATGGAAATTGGAAAAAGACTCAGGGGCCAACTGGGAAAATTTTAATACATACTTTTGGACGTGGCGTTAGTTTTATGTTTTAAAAAATCTTGGCCACTGCTTTAAGTCAATTTTTTTTCAGCACAATCATTTTTTCTTTGGACATTTCATGCATCGTCCACGGTATTCCCCCTATGCCATAGCCAGATTGCTTTAATCCTGCAAAGGGCATCCAATCGGTACGGAACGCGGTATGATCGTTAATGAGTACCGTAGAGGCCTCAAGGCCTTCTGCTGCTTTGAGTGCAGGTGTTAACTCTTCGGAGAATACACTGGCTTGAAAGGCAAAAGGTAATGCGTTTGCACTTTGAATTGCCTGGTCAATATGCTCATATTCATAAACACAGGTTACTGGGCCAAAAATTTCCAATTGGGATACTTTGGCATCAGTAGGGGGATTGAATAGTACTGCGGGAATTAATGTCGTTGCAGAAAGGCGTCCCCCTCCAAAGAGTTTTGCTCCTTTTGCTACGGCTTCATCAATCCAAGAAACGACGCGTTCCGTCTCACGGGGGAGAATCAGTGGTCCTACTTCCGTTTCTTTTAAAAGAGGATCGCCAACACGCAGAGATTTGACGCGCTCTACGAATTCATCCATAAACTTAGAAATAATCCCTTTATGAACAAAAATGCGCTGTACTGAAACACATACTTGTCCCGCATGATAATAGCCACCTTTAGTAAGCGCCTGGGTGGTTTGTGTTAAATTCGCACTGCGATCAACAATTACCGGAGCAGCACCGCCATGTTCCAAGGCACAACGAGTTCCTGGTGCAAGTTTACTGCGTAAGTACCAACCTACTTTAGCGGAGCCAATAAAGCTTAAAAACGCAACTCGTTCATCTGTCGCTAATTGTTCAGCTAAGGCATTGTCTTCGGTAATGAAGGTTTGACACCATTCTTCAGCAAGGCCTGCTTGTCGAAGCAAGAGGATAAGCTCCAGACATGATAAAGGTGTTGTCGTTGCGGGCTTAATGATTACTGGACAACCTACAGCGATTGCGGGAGCCACTTGGTGCACAATGAGATTTAAGGGGTGATTAAATGCAGAAATAGCTGCCACGACGCCAATGGGCTCTTTAATCGTAAATGCCCAACGATGTTCGCTTGCGGTGGTAAGGCCCATAGGAATTTCTTTGCCTGCAAAATGTCGTAGTTCTTCTGCCGCATCGTTTAAGCCATCGATGGCACGCGTCACTTCAATTGCTGCATCAGTAAAAGGCTTTCCGCCTTCTTGCGCAATCAGCTTGGTAAAGCGCTCTTGGTTGGATGCTAATAATTGGGCCGCACGTTTGAGGATGGCCATGCGTTCGTGAGGTTTAAGCCAAGCTTCGCGATGATGTAGCGCTGAAACAGCGGTTTTAAGCTTTGTTGCCAGTGCTTGCGCATCATCGGTAGGAATTTCTTTGATTAATGTCCGATCAAAGGCATGTACTACTTGTAGTGTTTTGTTCATGATTTTCCCTTTTTCTCTGGCGGCAGTCTTTTTTGTAATTCATCTACGAGCACCCGTTTATTTTCTGAATAATCAATTGGGAAAATGACAAGATGTACTCCGCCAGTATTGAATGCGTTTTCCAAAATGGATTGAAAATTTTCAATCTTCTCGACGCGTGTACCACGCGCTCCGTAAGCTTCGGCATATTGAATAAAATCAGGATTAGAGAATGTCATGCCGAAGTCGGGGAAGTGATCTACCGCTTGCTTCCAACGTATCATGCCAAATGCATGGTCTTCGATCACCAGAACGACAAGATTTAATTTAAGGCGAACAGCGGTTTCTAATTCTTGGCTGTTCATCATAAAACCACCATCGCCACACACAGCCATCACGCGACGCTCAGGATACAATATTGCAGCCATAATGGCGGAGGGAAGGCCGGCTCCCATGGTCGCAAGTGCATTGTCTAGAAGAATAGTATTTGCCATTTGTGTGCGATAGTTACGGGCAAACCAGATTTTATACATTCCATTATCTAGAGCAAGAATGCCATCGCGAGGCATCACTTGCCGAACATCATAGACCATACGTTGTGGTGTAAAGCGATCTTCGGTAGAGCGAGCAGTAATTTTACTCAAAATACCTTCTCGCAAAGGAAGAAGCGCATTGGCATGCGGGATTTTGCCTTCTATCTTATCTGCAAGTCGTTTTAATGAGGGGCCCATGTCGCCAATGACCTCGGCTTGGGGAAAATAAATTTGTTCTACGGTAGCAGATTGATAACCGACATGAATGACATTCAGATGAGGCCCCATGATAAACGGCGGTTTTTCTACTGTACTGTGGCCAATGGTAATAATGAGATCAGCTTGTTCTATGGCTTCATGAACATAGTCGCGTTCGGAAAGGGCCGCGGTACCCATATAAAGGTCTGTTGTGACAGAAACAGTTCCTTTACCCATCTGGGTTGTGAAATAAGGAATCTGCGTGCGCGTAATAAATTGAGCAAGTGCATTGGTCGCTCTTGGCCGCGAGGCTGCGGCACCAAGCATAACCAGCGGGCGTTTTGCCTTCATAATCATTTCGGCAGCACGATTGAGTGCTTCCTCACTTGCGACGGGGTATTCAACAGGATGCGGGGGAATGAGTGGGACTTTTTTAGTTTTTTCAGCGGCAATGTCTTCAGGGAGCTCTATATGCACTGGGCCTGGGGTTTCCTCTTGTGCTAAGTGGAATGCTTCTCGCACTATGGTGGGAATCATTGAAGGAGCGACTATTTGTCGCGACATTTTGGTTAAGGGTTGCATCGTTGCCACAGTATTGACCATCTGAAATCGCGCCTGATGTGATGATAAAATACCTTTTTGCCCGGTAATCATAATCATGGGCATCGCGCCTAGAAGAGCGTAAGCCGCGCCCGTTGTGAGATTTAAGGCTCCTGGGCCAAGTGTGGTGATACAAACCCCTGCTTTACCGGTTAAGCGACCATAGGTTGCCGCCATAAATGCCGCCGCTTGTTCGTGTCGGGTTAACACCAGTTTAATGGACGAGTTGCGAAGTGCTTCAACAACGTCAAGATTTTCCTCGCCAGGAATACCAAAGATATGTGTTACACCTTCGTTTTCCAGAGCGGCAACTAAGAGTTCGGCGCCTTTGATCATAGTATCCCTCGTCTAGTCCAAAATAGTCCTTATCTCAATATTATAACCTATACACTTATATTTTTTATTATGTCTTCTACTAGGTTGTTTCATAAAAGACCATAACATATAATATTTTTATTTTTATAACGTCATGTAATAGTGCAAGATAAATCGGAAAATCCGGCAAAATCTGTGGCAAAGACCAAGACTCCTGACAGCTTACAAAACATTATTCTTACATACATTGCTCACAATCAACCTGCGCTTAGTTTGAATATTATTCATGATCAACGCCTTGAGATATCGGACTTAAAAAATTTCTTAGCAAAGAACACCACATTGATCAACCTTTTGCCCAGAGAATTAAAGTTTGAAATCCTGAAGCAGGTTCCGCTTAAAGACTGGAAAGCATTAAGAAACGTGAGTAAAGAATGGCGTCAACTTGTTGCTTCTGAAGCAAATTCGCGCATTAAGCTCCTTAGCGCAGGGCTCAATCTCATCTTGACTTTTGATACAGAGTCCATGATGAAATCGTTATTGAATCAAGTTGAAGCATATTCCCTAAGAAGGGGGAGCAGACACGCTCAGGTTGTACAATTAAAGCAATTAGGTGAAAACATGCATTGCTTGACAACCCCCTTAGCAAAATTTCTTCATTACCACGACGTGATAAATACCATTCAAGAAGACATACAACGAGAATATCGTCATGGAGGCATGGGGTTTTTCCCTATGTTTTCTGGTCCGCAAAATAGCCAATTGTTTCAAATTATTAGAGCCACTAGCTCCAAGTGCTTAAAATTAACAAAGGAATCTTGGTTTAAAGATTAATGATTTATATTGATCTTTCTGCGGAACATCCTGTTTCCAAGCTGTTTGCTAGTGCGCATTTAGAAATAAAAAATTTGAGGGACTTAAGACTTGCGGTGCGCTTTGAAGCGGAACCAGAACCCAAAATACAGATGTTCATAGCGATGTAACTCATGCACCATGTGTATATCGTTTCACTTTTTTTAATAAGCGTAGCAATTTGATATTGAGTTTATTTTCTAATTCAGCAAGGCGGTTTTGATAATTGTCTAAATGCAAATCACCTACAAATAACTTACTGGCAAATAAAATATAATTATCGCTTATCGTTGGACAAATAAAGAGCTCAGCAAAATATTCTCGTACGCATTGTATAAAGTCGGAGTTCCATTCAGGAAGCTCGTGAAAATTAATCACAAGCCAACCCGTATTATCCAGAATACGATGCGCTTGTTCTATAAATTGCTGTTGGATTTGAAATGAGTCCATCCCATAATCGAGATACATATCAGCAAAAATGATTTGCGTGTTGTTACTTTTTTGAAATTTGATTGCGGTTTGCGCATTCGCGATTAATATATCAATGTTTTTGGCTGCGGGTAATTGGAAAAAATCCATTGCCACATCATAGACTTTTTCACGAAGTTCAATACAAAACAACGAGCACTCAGGCAGGAGAAAATGCAGGCAGTGAATTAAACTGCCTCCGCCCAATCCCAATAAAGTGATATGCGTTGGATTAATAAATGCCAGAGCTAACAACATCACGCGTGTATATTCATGCACAGGGATATGTGGGTATTGAAGGTAGATACCGGTTTGATCATAGACTGGGTCGAAGTTCAGTGCGCGGATACTTCCTCTATCCATGACAAAAATATCGCCCCAAGAATCATGGGTGCGATAAATAATTGTGTTGCCAAACAAATCATGTTCATTGACGTTATTCTTAGAGTTCAATTGCCGATCCTTTAATACATCCGTACTTTGAAATTAGCTAAAGTGCTTATTTTGACTTATTTATAGAGTTTGTTCCAATATAGGTTTTTTTGGCTCTTTGCGATTGCGACATCACATGAAGGTTACAGGCCTTTTCCTTGGCCTGTAGGGCATGAACAGTTATACAAAGGTTGGGGCTTCTGAAACAGTATGAGCATTTGTTACAGTGGTGTTTGGCAATGGGAACACACCAAGCTGAGCTGCCGCTTTCGCACTACCTGGCAATAGAACTGCCCCCGTTGCTTTCTTCGCAAGTGATCTTTGATCATCCAGCAAGGTATTGCCGTTACCGTCGGTGATTGTCAAATGCAGACTTTCATTATTTTTGTACTGTTTCGGTTTTAACGCAACAAACTGACCAGACAGATCATAAGAGCGGACGTATTCTTCTGCTTGAGCATTTTGGCTCGAGCTGTCAGCAATTTCTAAACGACAGGTGAATAATTCTCGAGCAGCTGCCCATTCCTGTAATTTCCCTTTTTCAGATAAGGCAGCAGTAAAATCAATGGTGTTGGTCTCAAGTACTGGTGAGCCGAATGCTTCTGCTACTTGACGTAAAATATCGGGTTGCGCTGTACCATAACTGAGAATGAAAAATTTATTACGCACGCGCAGTAAAGAAGTAGCATCACCTAAGGAGGCAACCATTTTCTCGAGTGCCTTTATTTGGCTTGCATCATCTCCTATGGTATTGCCACCATCAGTAAATAATAAAATATTATTATGCTGTGTTGTTTGAGACAGAGCAGATAATTGCTCGGCAACAGTACCAAAAAGACGTGTCATATCTTTAGCCGATAAACCATTGATATGTTGTGAGAGTAGCGCAAAATCTTGTTTTCGATAACTACCCACTTTTCGCGTTATGCTGTTAAATTCAGTAATGTGAATTACTGCATCCGGTTGGAATTGAAACAAGGCGTCCGCCAATTCGATAACACTCTTTTTCAATGTCGTCAAACGCGCTCCTTCCATGCTTCCGCTGGTGTCCAAAACAAAATGATAGGCTGGTGGTGTTAGCGTGTCCGGTACAAAAAAGTAAGGTGTTACTTCAGTTGTATCTTCACTTATTTTTCTCTGTGCATAAAACACTTTTTTACTTTCAAAAGATTCTGAATGGGCAAATAGTTGGGGTGAGGGGCCATCAATTAAAATGAGTTCTTGTTGGTGGGCTTTTAAAAACTCTTTGATGTTAAATTTGATCTGTTCCCCTTCGATGCTCATGTACTGATATTTTAGAGAACCAAATAATGGTGCATAAGCAATAGATGGAAGTTGGATGTTAATGTATTCCTGTTGCTCGTCCAGCTGTCCTGTGAGTTGCAAAACATTTAATAGGGCTAAGCAGGATTTTTTATGTGCTTCATCTTTTGAGGTATCTATTGCATTCGCAATGTCTTCAGCAAGCAACTCGGTAATGGTCATTCGTCGAAGCGCTGGTTTTACCGTATCTTTTTGCAGGAGATTTTGCAAATTTGCGGCCAGAGCCTCTGCTTCTTTTGTGGTTCCTGGGCTAAAAATGACACGCTCATCTTTGCAAGCAACTTTGGTGTTTTCTAAGGGAATACCCATGGCGCTTAACAACGCCTCCATATTTTTTGTACGTAAGACATTATTTACAAGATGCTTCATAAAAATCCCCTTTTATTAAAATAGGCGCAAAGTAGTTGGGAATAATACACAGAAATAAAAGGGAAAAATAGATAATTGCACCGTGTGTGCAGACTTTCTTGATGGGGTTTGCTAAGTATCATGTTTATAATATAAATTTTATCTTATTTATTTTCTGAATCTTGCCTTCGTGGTTTTTTGACCAAGTAAAGATCATTTATTATAATAATTAACCTTTCTTTAAGCAAAGAAACTACTTTTGTTTGATAAACGCAGACATTTAGAAATACAAAATAACTTCATCTACAGTCCAGGAATGCATACATTAACTTTTTTGGAATATCCTCCGGAAGATACAATCAGTATACACGTGCTCGGTGAGTTTATGGCGATTTCCGGGGCCGTCGCTTTACTGGCCGGGATTGTCGCTGCCTTGGGCTATTTGCCTCAGATACTAAAGAAGAACTTATTGCTCCCACCCATGACGCGTCGTTCTTAAAATTGGATTAAAGAGCCATTGAGTCTGTCCTTCCTGTAGGTGTTAGCTAATTCGTTGACAAAAAATGACTAAATAAACGTAGGCTGGCTGATGAGCCCAGCGTTTGACTAGGCACCAATAATTTTAACTAAAACTCGTTTATCGCGAAGTCCATCGAATTCGCCATAAAAAATTTGTTCCCAAGGTCCAAAATCGAGTTTTCCTGCGGTAATCGCGACTACTACCTCACGACCCATAATTTGTCTCTTAATATGGGCATCGGCATTATCTTCTCCAGTGTTGTTATGTTGATAATGTGATATAGGCTCATGAGGTGCAATGTGTTCCAGCCATTTTTTATAATCTTGGTGCAGTCCCTCTTCATCATCGTTGATAAAAATGGAGGCGGTGATATGCATTGCATTCACCAAAACGAATCCCTCTTGAATACCACTGTCATTTAAACATTCTTGTACTTTATCGGTTATATTGATAAACCCCATCCGTTCGGGAAGATGAAACCACAATTCTTTTCTATACGTTTTCATTATTATTCATGCTCTTAGTGCAATAAATTTTTTATTTTATGCAATTAATCCCTTTTGTTAAAGAGCATGGATTGTCTGAAAATTATACTATAATTAAAGCAAATTAGAGCCACAGAGGTAAATAACTATGTCTACAGACCCAAAGTATTTTAAACAAGACCTTGGCGATATGCGTGCCTCTTCTCATTTTGAGGAAATTTTTAAAGAAGTAACCGATGAAATGTTGCCAGGAGAATCATGGGGTCCTGAAGAAACAGAGGCTATGCGTTTAATTTCTGAAGGACAGAAACCCCAAGATGTTCGGGCGCAAATAAAATTAAATAACGAATCAAATAAGAAAATAGCGGATATGTACTTTATGATTCTACTTAATACACTGATACGCAGTAAGGCGCCGATGCCATTTAAGTTGCCCGAAAATGAAATTAGCTCCTGGCCTGACAATTATTCCAGAGGACAATTTGCTGCTGATCTAGCGAACCATCAAGCAGACTTGGGACGCACTGCTGTAGGCAAAAAGGCAATGAAGGCTGCGTCTGAATATGCTGGATTATACGAAAGCACGGTAGGCCCAAAACCTAAGCGCGCAGCTGAAAAAGCCGAAGAAACAGCCTATAAAGCAGCACAAGGCGACAGCTCCACATTTGATAAGGCATGTAATACCTTAGGTTTTTTATATGGCGTAGCCGATGCTTTATTGCCTGGGCCTTCTCGACTTCCAAGCATGCTCACTGTGACCAGCCAGTCCGCAAGTATGGGATATGCTGCTGGAATGTTTGCTAATGGTATTTGTCTGTTAGCTCAGTTAGCCTTGGGCGTAAGATAAGCTTCCAATCCAATGAGCACGTTTATCTATAGCCTGGGTGCAGGTTCGAAGGGCCGAAAGTGGGGTTTCACTTCATTTCACCAGGCTTAGATATGTGCAAGTTCCATTGCCACTTTGATGTCCATCTTCGTAATCAGTGAAAAGACATGCTCCAACTCTTGAGCGGAACTATTATTTTTCAAAAATTTCATACAACGATAAGTCAAAATAAGAGCATCTAAAGCTAAGCTTGGTTCCCAGGTAACTAATTGATGTTGCTCAATGAGTTCAACAATAAATGCAGTATAGGGTTTTAAAATGGCGTACTCATTTGCGGCAAGCAATGACTCACATACGGTCATGTAAGCGAATAACTTCACCTTATCACTGATTGCGTCTTTACGAAGCAATTCAAGTTGGTGGATGTGTGTAGGTGTTTTTTTCTTGTCCAACTGCGCAATGACTTCTTTTATCTCGTGCAGTTGCTTTTGCTCGATGACTGATAAAGTTTTTTCACTGTCCATGCCCAGAGGAATCTTCTTTGCCATGAGCTGATTGATTTGTTCTACATAGTTTTCACTGATAAAGGGGGTATTGTTGCTAAATTTTAATTGTTCAATACCAGGAATTCTATTTATAAAATGAATTAGCTCGAGTTTGACGGCTTCATAAGCCTGATTAAATTTTTTATCGAGTTTGTTCAAGGCATTTAAGCTAATCAAATTTAAGTCTAACCAAAAAGGCTCTTGCGGTATTATGTCTTCCGCTGTGGCGACTATGTCACTTAAATTTCCTGTACTTTGAACTTTTTTAATACGCTCTAGATTAAAGTATTCGGGTGGTTTGACGAAGGTTAATCCCTCTTCGTTATAAGGTATGGCATTGATTCCCCCCCAAGCGGCAACCCGATTTAAATAGTAGGCATAGGGATTGGATGAATCCTTTTCCATGAGTTCTCGTGCGGATTGAGTTAATATCAGTAAGGCAGGCTCTAAATGGATATTTGATGCTTTTTGTTGTTTGGATTCGTGCAACTCAATAAACGGTTGCTCCTTGTGCTCTATGACTTGTGGAGCAAAAGTATTCGCTGATTCTATTTTTTCCCGCAAATTGGCAAAAAGATCGATATTTACCGCGCGCGCAAGCAATTCACTCTCGAGTTTTTTTAAGGTGTGGATAATTTGTTGCTGAAACTCCTCATCATCAAGCGTTAATTTCATTTGCGATAAATGACTTAATGATTGTGTCGCACACCAGTTTAACGATTCAATTTTTGCTTGCAAACGCCCTTGTGGGTATGCGTCTTCCCAGAAGTTGACAACGAAATCCACAAGAAATGCTAGTCCGGCTGCGAGTCCTTTAAATTGGTATTGATGAAATAAGCTGTATGCTAAATAGGTGGCGATTTGTACGTCTTTAGTATGATAGGTCAGCAACTCAATTGCATTATCGCTAATACGCGGCCAATCAACGTCAGATGACTGGCCAATTCTTGATAGTTTTTGAATTTCATTACGAATCAGGGTGTACTGAGCAAAGTCATAACATTGTTGGCCTGCTTTGCTGAATCCAGGAATAGGATTTGTTCCTAACGTGTGTATGGAGTCAGCTCTAAACATCGTATTCTCCCTGCGCCCAGCAATTAGTGATGGTTCTTGGGAGCTTAGTTACATGTGCGAGATTTTGTTGTGCTACTCTTAAGTCTTTTTGTGCGGCAAAGTATTTTTCAATCTGCCACATAATGTCACCGCCACCTTTAACGTAATAACTGATGCGCATTTTATCAATTTTGTTTGCTTGCAAAAATTTAGCATGTTCTGGAAAGTCTTGAGGATGAAAGCTTTTTACGCCGGTATTAAAATCCTGTAAAAAGTGCAAAAACCCTTCATTTCCAGGATACTGAACGACCAATCGTGCGCCAGCAAAGTACAGTGAAATCTCTGTAGGCCCGCAGCTATCCAGTTTCCAATTAGAAATTTTTTCCACTGATGGGTAGTTATAATTTTCTAATGTATATTGCTTGTCTTTACATTCAACGCGTAATACTGTTTTATAAGGAAGTGTGGTCGCGTTGACATCTAAGTTTGTAGGTTGAGAATAGACCAGTAAATCAACAGGAGAGCCTTCTTCGGGTTTTTGTTTCATATGGCTTAGCGCTTCCATGTCCTCATTAATTCTCATCCCAAAGTTTAATAATTGATAATATTGGTCAGTGAAAGGGAACTCATGATTTAACACATATCTGGGTAAGAAACGTGTTCCTATTTGTTTGACGAAAGGAAGGGCATATTTGTCATTAAAGATCCACACCAAGCCGCCTTTAGCAAATAATGTCTGATTCAACTCTTCACCACTTAAAGCGATCGTGCGTAGATACACTTCATCGAGCCACTTCTGTTGTACAAAGCAAGAGGCAAAACGATTGGTATAGTCAATGTAATAATCCAATGGTCCCCGCATCAGCATCCAAAAAGGGTTAGATGCATCAAGTTGATCAAAATGCTCCAATGAGCGTCTCATATCGACTAGGGCTTGATACGCTTGCATGACTACAGATGACTGCCTGTCTACTTCAATTTGGCTCAAATACAACTCTCTAGCCGTCATATAAGCCTTAACTGATTGTACGTAAGGTTCCTTATAAAGTTGCTTTAATAAATCACGGTATCTCATATAGGACTTCACCGCGTTCACTTGAGTATTAAAGTTTAATTTATTCGCGACGCTAGGGGGTCTGTTGAACATGTTATTGGGACCAACGCTCGCGGAATTTTTATTGTCGACGTTATTATTTTTCCACTGAGAAGGCTTTTCTTGGAGTTTCTTCATCCAGTCAGCCATCAGGTCAGAAAGCTGCTTAAACTCGATACCCTTATCGCTACTATGACTGTACACCATTAGATCGGAGAATTGCAGAACAAGCTTAACCCAATGAGGTGTTGTAAATGGTAGTTTACCTTGAAACTCTGATGCTAATTCTTGTAAGAAGGCATTATAAGGACTACTGGACTGCAGCATGTCATTAAAAGTTTGATCCCATTCGTATTGGAAGGCTAGTGTTTTAGTCCCTTTATAGAAATTGAGCGCAAAATTTCTCCACACGGTGAGCCGTGCTGCGGCATACCACAGTTCAAAACTACTTTTGGGAGCACTAATGTCGATATATAGAGGTAAGGCATGATTAATTTGTACCAATAACGACTGAATGGCTGCAAATCCTGCTTTGGTGTATGCAGGGGCGATGAGATAATCTCTAACAACATTTGAGCCTACCCAGAAACTGTTTAAGCCAATTTCAGACACCCCATCTTGAGTATTACCCCACGCCAGCAGCCATCGTAAATCCGATGACAAAATATGTGATTGATCAAGCCATAGAATTAGTTTACCTGATTCAACTCGTAGTTGCTCCATGTTTGAATTCCAAATGACATAATCTTTGTATAATGGACCAAACGTATTGAGGAAGCGTTCGGGTAGGCGGTTGTACCCCAGGTATTTTATTTGGGGATCGGGCATTTGCATGATTGTGTTAGGACTAACTCCGCTTATTATCTTTGCTTGAATTAAATTAATCCGACTTACCATGTTTTGGACTAAATATGCTTTTTGTATATCCGTTAGACCCCCATGAGCAAGCATTTGCTCCATGTGACTATCAAGAGGCGTTAAGATATATTGTTTAAAATTATCAACAAATTGTTGGCTGTAATAAGCATATAATCGATTTAAGCCTCCTCGGTAAGGCAATACTTTAATTTGCAACTGATTTCTAAAGAGATCAAGTTGGCTCATCAACGTATGATAATCGCCGAACTGCAGTAGGTTTTGTTCTAATTGATCAGAGAAGGATTCTTTTTTGGGTAGCGGCCTTATCAGCTCCACTAAACGATTGGACGTCGCATTATAGACATAGATTAGATAGCCAGCAGCAACTGCACCCACCAAATACCAGGCTCCTAAATACTCCCATCTCCGTTTGTTTCGTTGTTTAATTTCGGAGTTTAATAAGGACATAGGGCGTATCAGCGAGAGCTGAATTTGATCAATAAAATCATAGTAAAAAACGCTCTCTTCCGAGCCATTATTTTGATATTCACCAAGCAAATAAACCCCGTGTAATACCGCTGGTTCAGTATAAGCTGAAGGTGCAAAAAATAAATTGGTAAAACGCGAATAATTTTCTTTGAGCTTTTTCACGGTCAATGGGAAATTAAATGCAGTGACATCTATTGGTTTTTGTGTCTCGTATAAAACAATATCAATGACTTCTTCAGCACGATTGCTGAGGTATTTGAGTGGCTCAGTTGATGTGGAATCCTTGAGTGGGTTCGCAACAATATATCCCATTGCTTGCGTCCATAAACGCTCAGGCATAAGTCCTGCAAACTCCTGAAAACCATCTAATTCATTACAACGCGTGATGCAAAACAGTACTTGTTGACGATAGCCGGTGAGGAGACTGACTTGATCAATGCGATCTTTCAAGGTTCGCGCAAGATGAGCAATGTCCGATTTATCGCCATTTAAAAGCTTAGAGGCAGGCAGCTCAATGACCACTTGATCGACTGGGGTAATGGCTTTTTTCTGACTCTTAATGTGCTTAAGAAAATCTAGCCATTGTTTTTCTACTTTTTTTGAGGTGTTTGTTTCAAAGAGTTCTGCATCAACACACCAGATAGCAAAATTGTCGAGCACATAAACTTGATTTCGTTGCAGCGCTTCATCTTCCGCATCCCCCACCATAAAATGGGTATGTAGCTTCAACCCATTTGAAATGAGAATGGTTGTTTTGCCAAAAAAAATTATCCAGGGCATTTGCCAGAAACGTTTTGCTCCACCGGCAATATGATTTGTTTCTATATAATTAAGCGCGTTTTCTAAAGTGAGGCGCAAACCTTCGGTCTCAATTTTTTCACCGGATTCTTTGGCTTTCGCAGCTTTTCTTTTTTTATACCACTTCCTAATAGCCCAAGTAATGCTGTCGAGAATAATGAATGCCAAGAGCATAGCAAAGAAAATAAGTATGCCGATCCATATAGGATAATCGAGATGAAACGTTATAAAGGCGGCATAAGCGCCTAAAATAACGACAAGCAAGATCCAGAAAATGATATGTCCTAATCGTCCCATTTGACTCTCTTGCTTAGGGCTGTTTCCATTTCTACTATCCTGGTCAAAATGCCCTGATTCCCTGTGTTCCGATGCTCACATACTTGATGTATGCTGCGCTTCGGTGCTCGA
>NZ_MKTO01000040.1:47170-76210 GCF_001897665.1 Legionella sp. 39-23
GCCCTGATTCCCTGTGTTCCGATGCTCACATACTTGATGTATGTTGCGCTTCGGTGCTCGAAAATCAAGTCATTTTGACTCAAGCTAGCAAAATGTAAAACAGGCCCTATTTAATTAAATGTAAATAGTTAGTAACTGTATTATTAATTACAAAATAAAAAAAGAAATATATTATTAAAATCACTGGAATAGGTAACAACCACCACAAAAAACTTCGATATTGATCTAATTTCGGGGGAATAACTTGTAAATTATCATTTTTATAAGCCATGGGGAATGCAACAAAATCATCGGGATAGTTCGCTATGTTAAACCCGTGACTTAATTGTTCTAGGGCAAAATTTTTATACTTTAGCAAGTCAGGCTTATCAACAGGTTTATGATAAACGCCTTCAAATCCGAGAACCAAGCATCGATAATAGATTCTAAATAAGTCATCTTGTTTGCTGGGGATTTTGCTTAAACGCGTAAAAAACTCTTCACCAGCACTCGTTGTATTAAAATATTCAGCCTGTAATAATTTATCTTGCCACTGTCTCACGCCTACCCAATTTGATTTTTGTACTAATTCATCAATCCAGGCACAAACCGCAAATAACGCTGAATTTAAATTATGTTTATCAACTTCATGCTCCTTCATTTTAATTTCAGCAATTAAAAAAGTTACTTTGCTTCTGAAATCATCATAACTAACGGTCGCAAACTGATTTACATTTAAATCCCAAACGTATTTGAATAAATCATAAAAAATGGTTTGCAGATTCATTTTATCCTCCTACAGCAACAACATCGATTACTATGTCTACTGGTGTTTTCCCTAGATAAAATGCAACCTTTCGTTCCATCTCGATTTTTGACCACATTACTGACTTATGGTCAACATGATAATAAAGACAATTCGCTCCTTTGGGTACACCTTCGGGGGCGGTGAGAAGTCTGGTGATAGGTGCTCCGGGTAATGCAAAATCTATATAATTTTCAATTTCTGAATAGGCACATAACTTGCCAAAATCTTTAATCATTTCCGCAATTTCGTCTTGATCATTTTGTGCATAAATCACCAAGAAGTAACTTCTGTCTTTTTGGATAAAACTGTTACCGAGATCTGCATAATAATGATTTTTCTCTTTGACCATCCGACGAATGCGATCCGGATCGGCAGTAATAAGCGTTAACAACTTGGTAATCAATGCCTCGATTAACTTAAAACTTTTACTCAGGTCGCTGTGATCATAAACAGGTATTGCGGAAATAGTTCCATTACCACCCTCAAAGAAATTAATTTCGGTTGAATAAAAACTTAATTCTCCAATCAGGCGTTGGAATAGGCCATATATTTGCCAAGGATGGACGATTTTGGCATTGAGAAAATGTTCCACTACGGCAACATTTTGTAATAATGACCGCAGTGAAAATAAACGTGCAAAATTACTGTTATCAACATGGGTACTGTATGTATCAATTGGTTGTTTAAATTTCTCCAATTTGCTTGTTGTCTTCACTAAATCATTTTGAATGCGGTTGAGTAATGCCATTAAGTTTTTGTGTGCATTAATGCTGACACATGAAGGATAAAAATCAGCGGCATAATACATTTCATCATTAGCCCGTCGCAACTCTGCTACTTGGATAATGGAATAATTGTGCGTATTTTCAATTTCGAATTCCCAAAATAATTTTACAACATAAAACAAGGACCGCAAATGCGCTTGTGCACCTTGGTGGTAGTAATCTGGAAGTTCATCTCCTGCACTACAACTAATATAACGCGTACCCACACTATTTAAATTTTCTAGATTCTCGACAGTCGTTACATTCGCCACATTTTTCGAAAGTTCTTTAACACCAATGTATACTTTCAGCGAGTTTGCGTTTGTAGGCCAATCTGATTTAAATGATCGGGGTAAAAACTTGGCATTTACATCCACCTCAACAAACTCACCACTGGGTAAAAAAAATGCCATTTTTTCTACATCGAAAATACCGCTTTTAAAGGATTTGTCATTGACTTCCAATTCAGTAAATCCCCAAAAGTATGGGGTTTGATAGCGTAATGATTGCGAGTGAATATAATGTTGGTTGATCTCAGTATATTGAAAGTGTTGAGGTTGTAAAAAAAGCCCATGTTCCCAATCTATCGGCGTATTCCAAATCATATTTATTTATCCCAATATTTTTTTAAGGACACACGATTTCTTGTTTTCGTGATTATTGATGCTTTTGTGGAGCTTTCAGTATAGTTAATACCGCGTGATCCAAATTCAAGATAAATACCAAGTCGCCCCATCTGTCTTGTTTTTTTCCAAAATGTAAGCGGATTCCACTTATTAAATACTGGAATTTCGTAGACACGAACTACCCCAGCGGCTGTTAAATTGTAATATCCTGCAACGACAAGAACTTTTTTTGCCTCTGCCATCCGTGCGATTGTAAAGGTTTGGGTCATGCCTGGGGCGATAAAAAAAGTTTGGATATGTATTTTTTTATCCGTTTGCCTGGTGTTATTCGCTTCAGTATCTGCATCAAGTAATTGACTAATTCCTTCTGCAGTAACTATTTTGCTTTGCACGTCATCTATTTTTTCTACCTGGACTACAGCGAACTTTAGTGTATGTCTTTTATGGTCATATATATTTAAGTCTTTGCTGGCTATTGCACGAATAAGGATGGCATTATCTTGGTAGCTGCTTGCTAACTGAGGCTCTTTATCTTTTCCCCCCGTTGTGCATCCACCTATAATGAGCATGAAGAGACAAATTATTATTCTTAGCATGACTTTAATTTTATTATCCTTAACATCTGCGTTAATTAGGTTTGTTGACCTTCTTTGTTACGCGATCCCCAAAATTTGTTCACCATGTCCTGCGTATGAGGTTCATGATATAGTCCTTTTAAGGCGAATAGCAACAAAGCGAATATTTATTTCCATGGTATCAGAACTCTTAAGGAAAACAATAAGTTCTTAAATCTTACTATGTTTCTCTGAGTGTCCTGGGTATCAGCAAGGAAAATGTCGCACAATTTTCAAACAATCACGCAATTATTTTAACCAATATCGCACTTTGAACATCTCAATATCTTTTTGTGGCGATAACCAACTGACCACACCCAAAATACTGGTTGTCTCGTAGGCTAATCGTATCGGTTTGAAACTACCTTTATCTAAAATGACTTCAATAAAATAGGAGAAAGGTTCTTTGACATAAAGTTGGAGGAGTAATTTTAATCGATTTATGTTTGCGGTATTTGCTAAAAAAGTAGGAAAAGCATCAGTACCTAAAGGGCCTATAGAAATGAGTAAACTATTACTGTTTGATTTAAACTGACTGCCCAGATACGCAGTTTGGCTTAAATGATGATTTGCCTTAGCCAAAAGGCAATATTGCTCTTCGGGTATATCTTGTACTGAGCGAAAAAATGAATAGACATTAATCGGCACTTTGAAATAATCATTTAATAGACTTTTTAGACTCCAAATGGATTTATGATCAGAAACCCAGTGACTGGAATAGCGCAGCAAATAATTATATTGAGGTATTTCTTGTCGCAGCTCCTTTCCTGCTAATCCGATAAATCCATACAGGGCTTCCCTATAAATGGCATCATGATGCTCTGCAAATTGCTCAAATATTCTATTTTTGGACCATGCTTGATAAAGCATCTTATATAGTCGCTTATGAAAGATATCCAGCAAACATTTCACTTCATCTGAATCCAGATCATTATCTTGGATGAGCTGTTCTGTATAAAAAGTGGGGAGGGGAGAGGTTGTCCCGTATAAACTAAAAAAAGTGGCAATTAGGATAAACTGGTTTGAGTCACTATAATGCTGAATTTCATGAATATCGGTTTCTGGAAAGGCTAAGCTTAATAAAGGAATGATATCTAATTTTCCTTTTAATCCACCGTGTTTTGTTTCATAGGATACGAGATGACCAATCAAACGAATTGCTTGGTAAAAATTAAAGCTTTTAGGTTGAGTTAATAGCTTTTCTAAGATATTAAGCTCGGATTGTTCAACCTCGGTTGCCATTTCCATACCTCTTTAGTTCTAGAATTTTGCATATGCAATAGAGTGAATGTATTGATTGGGGCATTGAATCCAAAAAAAGCATCCAACACACAGCCAAATAAATACATATCTCCAATGCATTTAAAGCAATCAGGGTCACAAATTAGCGTAATATGAGAGCCTGCGATCATTTCTCCATAGTAGAGACGACGCGCTTTATTAACAACGATATTTTCAATGCCTTTTACTCGACTCATATTCAGTTGATAATTTTCTCCTTTCTCATAGAGATATAAATTAAACAGATGTCGCAGGCGATTTTTATCCAGTATTTGCAACAAATTAAGTGCTAATAAGGATTGGAAATTCCATATTAAGGCCCGATCATACGTTGGGACTAAGAACGAAGAGGGAGGGATAAGATTCGTATAAGCCAAATTCTCAGGTGAGCTGTCAGTGGAGAGTGTAATATCTCCTTTATCTAAGAGTCTGGGTAACGCACCATTGCTGCACACGAGTTCTATAGATAAGGTTTCATCAACAGGAAACCCTTTATTGAAATCATAAAAGAAACTAATGTAGGTATTTCGCCCTGGTCCAGTGACTGACGGTCTATGATGATACGTATATTTGTAGTTTAAATTTAATTCTTGGTTAAAGTTTAATAAGTGATCGTACTCAATAAGCTTTCTTTCTTGCTGACGATACCCCGTGACTTTTTTTACATCATATACGGCATAGTTTTCGCCAAAATCATTGTTGGGAACAATTTGATAGTCAGGCTGCTTATGATCGAGAAAAATAGGTTCAGCATGATGAGCAAATAAATTAATGATGGGGACGGCGTGCAATTCCAATTGTAAATTGTCTAAGCCATCCATCCATGGAGGTACTTCTTCTAATTCAAAATTGATTTTAAAATCAAATCCATCGGTATTTTTTTTCCATCGTTCTAAGCCGTCTAAACGCAGAAATAGAAACTTATAGGGTTGATGGAGGTACTCATATAAAACCCTATGTGGGTGATGAACGTTAGAGGCCAGTGGGTATAAAACCTCTTCATTATCAAAACCACAAGGCTGCAAATAGTCTGGAGATAAAACCAGTTTTTCCTCTCCTGGGGCTTCAATTGTAATTCTACTAACATATCTTTGGAGTAGATAAAAGGTATTACACGCGTCTTGCAAATTTTGATTAATAAAAAAGCGCAGTGAGGAGGCTTGCCAATTTTTTAAGGTGATGCCACAAAGATGGCAATTGATTTCAAACTGACTTACACCACTCACTGAATCTTGAAAATTAATCTCTGTAATAGTGACCGGTTCCACGACTAAGGGTACTGTGGTACGAAACAGACAGTTCACTTCGTTAATAGGAATAGAGGCCAACTCCGTTCCTTTAGGAATTAAAAGCGCCTCGCCTAAGTTACTTTTAGGTATAAACTGAATGACTGAAGTACTGGGTACGGGTTTTGAATAGAGCGTGAAAAATAATTGGGTTAAATCATCGACCATTCCAGGTAATTTTTCATCAATGACCATTTGTATTTGGCTGGTAAGAAAAGCGACTCCTTCTAGAATGCGCTCAACATCAGGATCAGTGCTTTGCTCCCTTAGCAGTGGGGCGATTGCAGGATAGTGTTCGGCATATTCTCTAGCGAGTTTTCTTATTTTATTTAATTCGTTTTGGTAATAATCAATTATCATATTTCTACCTTAGAGCCTTATTCAACGTCTTTTATCTTGTAGCCTAGAGTGCAGCACAGCGGAACCTCTTCGGAACCTGGGTTACGACTTCGCCTTCACCCAGCTACGACGTTCCGCCTCAAGCTAAAAGACTTTTGAACAGGCTCTTAGAGTTACAACGTAACAAGCACGCGACCCTTGCTTGTTAAAATAGTAGTAAAATAAACATCGAGGCTATCAAATGACTTATTTAACTGCCCTGCAATATTACAAGTAATAATTTGTTGGCTTGGGTCAATTAAAATTTTAGACACCTGAACAGAGCCTAAACGTGGTTCGTAACGAAGAATGGTCTCTTCCAAATGAGTTCTTAATTCGTCTTGATATGCAAAAGAATAATCTTCCACAAGCATGGGTAACTCTGATAGCCCATATTCCTTATCAATGGGCACGCTACCTTGTCTTGTGGACAATATTTTTTCGATATGACTACGAACTGATTCAATCAGTATGGATGAATCCAACCTGGCTGATAAAAGAGCCCCTTGACGAGCATAGCGACGAACTCGTTCAGTTAAACGCTCTTTCCTCATTAACCAACTCGCATTAATTTAGTTAAGTCCCAACCAAATTCTTGGTTGTTTTTCTTATCCATCACTTTATAGACAGTAGGACGCATGTCCACAATGAATAGAGGGCCTGCTGGATGAGAGTAGGCGTAATCTACTTCCAATACTTTGGCTTTTTCCAGAGTAATTTCAACCGCTGCCTCAACTTCTCCTGAAGCACTGGAGCGTAAACAATGAATAATGGCAGAATTTATTTCTTCGCCTGTGAAGATACTTTGAGTATGGGGTACAACTCCTGCCTGATCCCATAACCCGGTGAGGCGAAAATATTTACAATCGGGAACGCCAATCAGTTGGTTTTGTGCATCGAATGCTCGTGTGATGCGTTGCTTAAAATCTAAAAGCGTTACCCATCCCTCATAGCCTTTGACAGTACTGCTGCCTTTCACGACTCCGGAGGCTTGAGTGGTAATTTTTGCCATGAGCTTATACTGCGTTCTTGCAATCTCAGAGTCTGGTAACATAGGTAACACGGCTATATCATGTCCCTCACTTTCATTTGAAGCCACTTTTATTCTCCTTGTTTAAGATCGAGACTACCTGTTAATTGTAACGTGATATAAGCACCCATGAATTTAAAATGAGGCCGAACAATTAATACACATTTATACCATCCAGGTTCACCAGGAACATCTTCAACATTCACTTTAGCAAGCCTTAATGGCTTTTTGGCTCTAACTTCAGGAACTGGGTTATCCATATCTACAACATAACCATTAATCCAGGTATTTAATTCACGTTCTATATCATCGCGCTCTTTAGCGAGACCAATTTTTTCACGTTGTATCACTTTCAAATAGTGAGCCAGTCTGCAAATAATAAACATATAAGGGAACTGTGTTCCTAATCGATAATTCGTTTGTGCTGTTTTTCCTTCAGGGGTATCTGGAAAATGTTTTGCTTTTTGGATTGAGTTTGCTGAGAAAAAAGCAGCATTATCAGCCCCTTTGCGCATAGTGAGTGGAATAAATCCTTGCTCGGACAATTCATATTCACGCCGTTCTGAAATGAGTAATTCAGTCGGAATTTTGGTTTGAATTTCACCCATTGCTTCATAAAAATAAGACGGTAAGTTTTCAACAGCACCGCCACCTTGTGGGCCAATAATGTTGACGCACCAACGGTATTTGGCGAAACTCTGAGACAAACATCCAGCAAAAGCAAAAGCACTATTTCCCCACGAAAAAGCATTTTCACCGGAGCTTACATCTTCCTCATAATTAAATGAGCGAACTCCATAAGTATCTTTACCATAGGGCATACGTAACATGAAGCGCGGTAAAACCAATCCTATATAACGAGCATCCTCAGACTCTCGTAAGCTATGCCAAGCAATATAAACAGGGCTTTCAAAGATTGCTTCGATATCATTTAAATGAGGCAATTCAGACATCGATTTGATGTTGAAAAAATCCGGACTTGCTGCGGAGATAAAAGGAACATGAGCCATAGCACAAACAGCGGCGATATTCCTGAGTAGCGTCACATCTTTATAACTTGGGTTAAATGAGTAATTACCAATGATGGCACCATAAGGTCTACCACCGAATTGTCCATATTCTTTGGTATACACTTGTTTGTATAAACCGGATTTGGGAATTTCAGGGGCATCAATAAAGTCATCAAACAATTCATCTTTTGATACATGTATGTATTCAATCAAACTGTTTTCACGAAAATCGGTGCGATCCACTAAATATTTTAAACTACGCCATGCTGATTCGAGTTTTTGAAAATCAGGATTGTGGAGAATTTCGTCCATTTGTGCAGAAAGTTGTTTATCCAAAAGTGCGATGATGTCATCCACTAAAGCAGGAGTCACTGTTTCATCAGTGCGTTTCGTTTCAACAATATTATCTATAAATGCGAGTAGACCTTTCTGAGTGAGGGCATATTGCTCTTCATCCGCTGTAATATTTGTTCCGGCAAATAATTCTTTCAGAGATTTTTCTTCTTTTTTCTTAGCATTATCTTGTGCATCAGCCATGGCTGTCTCCTTGATCCTGCAACTCTATTTTGGCTTATTTTTTGTCCTTGATTTCCTTGATGAGTTCCTCGCGAGCGGCAGAATCTTTAACAATAGCATCCAATCTGCGTCGAAACTCAGGAATATTTCCAAGCGGCCCCTTTAGTGCTTTTAATGCCTCTCGTATCTCAAATAGTTTTTGTAACTGTGGCACTTGATGTAAGATTCCATCAGGATCAAAGTCTCTCATCGTTTCAAATTTTAAATCGACACTTACGGTATCATCTTTGTTTTTGCTAAAACGATTCGCTACACGAAGAGCTAATTTAATGTGGTGTTCTTTGAGCACATCATTAAAATTGTCCTTGTTGATATTTACGGTGCGACGTTTTTCTAAAGGTGTATTGTTCCCGCTAGGATAGAACTCCCCGAGAACGAGTTGTCGTAAAGGAAGCTCAATCTCCTCTTCAACCCCTTCTATAAGCGCTTTATAAACTATATTAATACGTTCCTTTGGAGCGACAGATTGTTCCTTGTTCGTCATTTTTTATCCTTAATAAATCGGGTTCATTATAATAAAAAAATCTTTCTTAATATTAATTAAAGCTAGCATAAATCTCAAAAATTGCAAAATTATTCTACTTATTAAGCTGATGAAATTGAATATAAATCTTGAGCATGTCAAAATTACAGAGCCCTCACTCATTTATGAGTTATCTTCAGTTTCGCTAGTCACCTCTTTAGGGATTCCAAGCCCTGGACCTAATAGTTTGGACTGACTCGCTAACGATGTAAAGTAACCTGCTTTAGATGTTATTGGTGTAATAACAGACTCATCTACAGTCCTTATTCCCCCCGTTACTTTCTCCTTTACGGCCGATGCTTTCCCTATTAGAGGCTGCAGTTCTGCCTTAAAACTACTCCCTAGTTCAACAAACGTATCCGCTACGAGTGTAATCTCTTCTTTGGCGGCACTCCACGCCCCCATAGCTGCCCCTATCAAAGGTACACTTTCTGCAGCATTTGTTGCCGCCTCTGCTACAGCTTGAATTAGTGCCGCACTCATCGCAGGTGCCGCCCCTTCTCCCCCTGCCATCCCTAGCTCCAGCATAGGCCCACCAGATATGTTGCCCAATATATTTACATCGGTACTTGCTAAATTTATGGTCGCATCAGTTGTCAAGGTTATGGCAGCTTCTGATACAAGGTCAATAGTGGGGGCAGTGATTGTAATTCCCTCTTCAGTGATGGTAATTGACGATTCACCCACTGTCAGTGCAATTGATACTTCAGCTTCCTGCATAATAACTGGTGCTGTTTTCAAGCTCGTCGAGGTGTCTTGTTCGTATCGCCAACCACCAGTTAATTTTACTTGGAAACCAGATGTAGATTCGATTATCGCACCAGTTCTTGAGATAAAATCGAGCCCGGTTATTGTGGCAGAGCGCATGCCATAACACGTGTAATAATCTGCTCCATAAATGGTATTCGAAGTGGTTCCCTTAACACTCGTAATATTATCTCCTCCGATGCTTGTCACGTTATGATTCGATATATCAGTAACAGAGTTTTTTCCAATACTCTGGCAGACGCTATTGTCTGTTCTGAGGGTATATCCTGCGTCTAATTGTGAATCAAATATATTATCAGTACCTAGTACCATAGTCGTATTATTATTATTAGTCGAAAATTGCATACCTTTTGTTTTACCATCCTGCTCATTTATCATGAACATGTTGTTTTCTTTGGTGTATAACCCCAAATAATTTTGGCTATTGGCGGTAATGATATTTCGATGCGTAGAATTACTAACCGAGCCAAGTATAATCGGTAAGTCTGGATTACCATATTGAAATCCGATTAACACTTCATCACCTTTGCGAAGCGGCATATTAAGTGCGTATTGATCCCCAATGTACGATTCCATTTTTCGCGTCCACGCAGAGCCTTTTCCAGGTTTATCATCACTCGTTGGAAAACGAAATTTATACATTCCCTTTTTATTAATTTGTACCGTATTTTCATCTCCTTCATGATCAATAAAAGCGGGTAGCATGCCGGTAATACGCGGGATGCGGTTCTGAATAGTCCGCCGATAAGCAAGGCATTTATCAATTGCCCGATACTCGCATTTAAAATAATCCTTAGGAGAGTGCTCCTCTCCTGAGTGAAGGGATGTGAACGAGCGCTTTTGTGAACCACTATAAATACTTTCAACAATCAACATAGGCTTATTTAATGAAGCTATCTTGAAATTTTTGTGATGAATTATAGTCCCTGGAATAATGAGTGAGCCGGAAGAAATAGCCGTTAAAACCTCTTTTTTACATTTATAACTTTCACTAATAAATTTCGCTATCTGCTGATTCTCTTTATTGCTTCGGACGTTTTCTGCCCAAAATAATATTTCACCACTACCTTGCTCATCAATTATTGCTTTAGAGGAATAGAGTTTTGATGATTGCTCATGAAAATATGACTTTACTGTGACTTTTTGCGGTTGTGCTTCAGTAGTCAATTGAAAATTGTAAGCTAAATTTGCAGTGGATTTTTTTTCACTATCCGAGGTATAAGACTGATAATAAATTTCATCTATATCCTGATTGTTTTTCAGAGTTGAATTGTTATCTGTTATGACCAGTGTTTCGCCACTTTCATCTTGACTAAAATAATAAAATAAACCTTCATACTCCATCCAGCGTGAAATAAAATCCCAGTCAATCTCATTATACTGAAAAACAAAGGCTTTCGGTTTATGCTCTGTCATTAAATCTAATTTAACTCGAGAAATTCCATGTTTATCTAATATTAGTTTAATAATCTGGGGGATCGATTTCTTAAGAAAAACTTCATTTTGTTTGGTCTGTTGCAGGCGATGAACTTTCGGCATTAAATTAATTTTGTACCGGTGATAATTATCGACCCCGTCAAGCTGTGTAAAGGATACGACCTCCCCATGCAATGGAGTAGTGCCACTTCCTTTTTTAGCAAATATTAATTGTGCTTTTTGATTAATGACTTGCTTTGCCTGAATTGAAATCTTACTCACAAATTCTATTTTAAACTGATATAACTCAGAAATAGCTTGCTTACCCTCGAATTCCAAAACAATTATTTCTGACTGGTTCACACCTGGAATTTCTAGTTTAGGCATCACTATTTGGGTTTTCATTAAGACTCCTGTTCCCTTGAAATCGTTAGGACTTATGATGGGGATTAGATATTATGTAACAACAGTGATGACAATAACGAAGCCCTCTTGTTGCTGTCAAGATGGCGTACTTTTTTTAGCCTAGCTAATTAATTAATAACACGTTCTTTAATAGTATGAGATTGACAATAATTTCTCCATGCATCATATTTGTCAGTAACTTTTTAAAGTTGCTGTGCAGCATCAGGACTACTCTTCAAAGATGAAGATATTTAAAGATAAACCCCACACTATTATTACATTCAACCACCGCCATCAGGGCAAATCAAAATTAGCCATTACCATCATGGCCATGTTTTCTTTTTCAAAAAGTGGAAAATTCCTGAGTTATGCTGATTTTTGGAAGGTTGCAAAAAAATCATTTAATTCGAGTCAGGGCGAATTCATCGATTTATATATGCCCAAAAAAAGGGCGGAGTTTTTTGTCAAGGGTTCTTGTTACACCTATGAAGACAACACGAGTAAAAGTTTTGTAACGATACAAGTGGGTAATATGCAAAAACAGTTAACCGTTTTTGGCGATAGGCAATGGGTGGGAATGGAATCAAAGTACCATCTATCCCAACCCAACAATTTTCGCAGCATCCCCATTACTTTAACTAATGCTTTTGGAGGCAAAGAACATGAGATAAATCCCGAGGGCAAAGGGTATATCGCATCAACTGACTCGTATAGTGAAATAAAGCCACCCAATATTGAAATACCTGCACACCTTATAAAACAGCCAACGGATGCCCCATTGCCTGCCTTATTACTACCTCGCTCACCTACGTGCAAGTACCAACTTGATAAGTTCGGAACCTTTAACGAAGATTGGTTATTAAATGAAAGTCCTTATTATCCTGCGGATATTGATTGGCTTTATTTTAACCTTGCTGCCCCAGATCAGCAAAGCGAGCATTATTTTAATGGTGATGAAGTATTTACTTGTACCCATATGCATCCTGAAAAATCAATTATCAAAAGTCAGCTGCCTGGTTTACGTGTACGTTGTTTTTATAAACGCATTGACAGTCCTGAGAGTTTGAGCGAATTAAATCTGAATTTGGATACGCTCTGGTTACTGCCTGATGAGGAAACGGGAGTCCTCATTTGGCATGGTATGATTGATACGAATGATATTGCGGCCAATGACATTGATTTTATCTATAGCGTTAGTGAACCCTTAAGTGAAACAAAAAAGGATATCGATTATTACGTTAAACTACGTAATAAAACAAAAGAAATGGCCGCACAAATCCAGCCCAAAGAATCGCGAACTAGAACTCGAACAGCCGTCCCGTCCAAGCTCGGATTGAATTTGGATAAAGAATTTAAAGACCTGGCTAAAATTTTTCACTCTGGCAAAAGCTTGGAAGAGATCGACGCTGGGAACTTTTTTAAAGGAAAAACACCACAGGAAATCCTGCGGGAAGTAGAACAGTTTTATAAAAATCGAAATCAAACAGTACCGGTGTTTAATAAATCTTTGTTTGAAAATACGCAACAAAACATCAATCAAGCCCATTTAAATTATTTGGACTTTCTAAAAAAACAAAACATCAATGATACGCTTCCAGAAGCAAAACAAGCTGAGATATTACATAAGGCGGAACAGTTTAAACAGCAACTTGTACGCTTAGATAAAGCCAATGCCTTTACTCAATTTCGAACTGGAAAAGTTGGAACGTCTACTTATTCACGTGAAGATATAATCGAAGGTTTCCTGCAGAAAAAAGAGTTTTCCGGTGAAAATTTGTCCGGGATCGATTTTTCCGATTTAGATTTATCGGGTATCAATTTAGCAGGTTGTAATTTGAGTGATTGCAATTTGAATCGCACCCGCTTGAGCAAAGCGAATCTATCAACAACAACAATGATTAATACCAATTTATCCGAAGCGATATTGGATGGTGCCAACTTATCACAAGCTTTAATAAAAAATGCTGTTTTAAATCGAACTGATTTTAAAGAAAGCGATTTGCATAAAACACTGATCGAAGCGTGTTCAGGAAAAGAATGCAATTTTTCTTCAGCTTTTTTAAATTACATCAAACTTAAAAATTGTCAGTTTAATGGAAGCTTATTTGTCGGTCTAAAAGCCAATTTTCTCGATATTTCAGACAGCACTTTTGATTCGTGCAATTTTTCTGAGGCAAGACTGCAATTTGCGAATATTAATCAATGCGTTTGGATCAATCCTAATTTTGTTAAAGCTGATTTATCTCATGCACACATGGAGGACACAAAACTATCCAATGTGCACGGGAACAATATTATTGCCCCAAAACTCTCACTCACGAAATGTACTATTGATAATCTAATAATGGAAGATAGTAATTTTGACCATTTAAGCTGTAAAGGAACACATATTTCGGAGTGTACTTTTTCCAACTGTTCATTGTCTGGTTTCAACCTGATGAATGCACAATTGACTCGCGGCAACTTTATAAAATGTGTGATTACGAATTTGCGTGGTAATGACCATACTCATATATCAGCGAGCAATTTCGAGCATTGTGATCTGCGCAAAGCAGCCATATTGGGTGGCCATTACGAACAAATTTCTATGAGTGGGTGTGATATTAATGCATCTCAGTTTATTAATAGCATCGTGAAAAAATCAATGTTTAGCACGTGTAATGCTAAAAAATTCAGGTTTGTTAATTGTAAAGTGGACTCTAGTATTTTCCAGGACATCAATTTTTTTCAAGGTGTTTTTCATAGTTCAACTTTTGATAATATCGAATTTAACCATTGCAATTTATACAGCATACCGTTTACAGACTGTCAGAAAAATAATGTAAAAATTCTGGATTGCTTAGTGAGAAACATTTCGTTACAAAAAGAAGAGTCTTTATGAACGCTGAAGAATTAGTAACTAAACTATCCCAAAAAGAGATAATTCAAAAAGTGTCATTGGACTCGATAACCATTGAAGGCATTGAATCACGGCGCGCCGTATTTTTGGAAGTCCAATTTAAAAATGTGGTGTTTAAAAATGTCCTATTCGTTGCATCTGTTTTTGAAAAATGTCGATTTGAACAGGTTACTTTTGAATCATGTACGATGCAGTTATGTACAATAATTTCCTCCACAATAAATCAACTGATAAGCTACAAGTCTAGTTGGATTGCTACTGATTTAAACTCAAATGAGGGCTACATTGACCTATGTGCCACGGAATCAGATTTCTCTAACAGCAAATTTCGTGGCCAGGATCTTAAAAATTGTGCATTCATAAACTGTAATCTTACTAAAATCAATCTTTCAAAATGTGATTTATCTGAGAGTAAATTTATTGATAGCAATATGGAAAAAATAACTGCAAAAAATTCAAATTTTTTTTCAGTTCTCTTTGAAAACGTCAACTTGACCGCGGCAAATTTTGAAGCAAGTGAATTGAATCAAATTCAATTTAACCGTTGTAACCTCCATAGAGGCTTATTTATTGAGGCGAAAATTCAAGGAACAGATTTTTCGATAGCAACAGAAACAAAACACATCAATTTATTTAAAGCGACTATAAAACAAACTACTTTTAAAGGAATGGACCTGACTGCAGTATGTCTTCAGGAAACCCAATTAGAGGGCGTTGATTTTTCTCAGTGCCGATTAAGTCCAAGCAATTTTAATCAGTCCAGGATCATAAATTGTCGCTTTGACTCTGCTGACTTAAGGCAGTCATTATTTGAGGAATCTGAAATAAGAGATAGCTCCTTTATACAAGCCGAACTCAGTTATGCACGATTCAATAACAGTTCTTTAACGACGTGCAATTTTACCAAGGCAAATTTAAATTTAGCCTCTTTGCATCATATTACCGAAGTTCGAGTTAATTGGGAGCATGTAGCTCTTGATAACGTACTGCAAACAAATCAAGAGTTATTGGAAGCAGAACAATGGTCATAAAATTAAGGAGTTCCTCATGCTTGAATCTGATGTTACCAGTATAAGTACCCACGGTGAGATCCTGAAGGGAAAAATTAAATTCTTTTCAGATGATACCTACCATGTGCTTCTCCAAGGACACTTGGTTAGTGCACAGCCCGCTTTTTCGTGTTTATTAACTCCTATAGTTGATGACGAAGTGTTACTATTTAAAGACGCAAATAATTATTATATTTTATCGATTATTCATCGTCATCAATCAGCCGCTTTCTCGCTTAAATTGGGGGAGAATTTAAGTGTGGTTGGCGAGGATAACAGCTTAAAACTTAAGGCTCCTACGATTAGTCTGATGGCAGATGATGCAATCAATTTAAATGCATCATTACACAATATTGATTGTGTTAATGGTAAGTTTTCGATGAAACATGCCCACTTTAGTGGGGAAGAGTTAAAATTCTCTTATCAATCACTCAAGATGATTTGTCAGTATATACAAACAATTAGTGACACGATTAATACCCAGGCATTACGTGTTTATCAATGGGTAAATGAACTGGAGCATCAATTTCTAGGCCGATTACGAACTATTGTAAAACACAATTACCGAATTGATTGTGATGAAATGGAAATTCATGCCGAGGGTGATGCAAAGATTGCGGCGAAACAAGTTCAGTTGGGGTAAAAATATGACAATGGCGTGTATGATTGGTGGAGAGGTGATGACTGCGGGCCCAATTGATATATGTAAAATGCCTCCTCGGGGTGTTCCTAATCCTTTTATGAATATCGGCACTTGGCTCATGTGTGTTGATTTTGTACCCATGGTATTAATTAATTCATCACCAAGTTGTAATACAGGAACCATTATTCCCGAATCAAATGGGGATCAAGCAGGGACTATGGGGGGCGTGATTTCGGGAACCTTCATGCTTTTAGTTACGCCTTTAACTGGTGCTTTTAATGTACTTATAGATGGCTTACCCGCAAATAACTTGGGAATGACAGTCACTTTATCAAATGATACAAACACCATGGGAATCTATTCAGTGCCTTCACAAACAGACGTTATTGCGCTTTAAAGTTTGCTGTTTTGGTATGAGAGTGGCCTGGTTGCTTGCAACCAGGCTACCGCTATTTTACAAGCGATGTTGAATTTGTTCATAAACAGATGCTTCTATCCCAACATGGAAAAAACCATCAAAAGCATGTAAGGGGACGTCCATTACTTGTGCAAACGTATGATAGATGGTGTTGCTGTTGACGGTTGCAGATAAGGGAATTGTGAAGCCACAGAACGGATAATTAAGATCCAAATCGTTAATTGCTTCCACTGCTTTTATGGCGCGTAACCAATGTTGCATACAATCCTCTTTTTGATACACCGTGAAATAGGCATGAATAGGGAGCGCAAAAGTAGCTAACGGTAAATCATATTGATTGGCAAACAGAGGATCATACGCAATACAGTATGCCTTTAAACTATGATCCCTACTGTAGCCAATAGGGACTATATGTCCATTGCTTCTTGAGGTAGCAAGTCCGTGCAATTGCGCAATGACTGTATTTCGTTCCAGTTCTCTTAAAATCCAAAAGTCATGCACAAAACGATCAAAATAAGGGATTGGTAAACGAAACATAGCGGCTTGAATGCAATATTCTGTCATAACCATCTCCAGTTAACTCCATCTCCATCCATGTTGAGCTTCTCAATTTCTCATTGTTTGCATGTCCTAGTATCTTGAGTATAGGACTCTATTTGCTATTTGGTGGCGATCTATTATGTTAACAGCCATGTCATAAATACTAATTATTTGTGTGCTAAAATTAATCTAAGTGGTTAATTTTGGTGAAGCCATCATGAGTGATACTCTTTCTACGCTTGCAGATGAGAAGGGAATAGACAGAAAACGTCTTGAAGGTGCCATAAAACAAATTCTAAAACAAATTATCGACTTAGAAGATGAACAGATTGAAAAAAATCAATGGTTTAAAAAGCTAAATGATGCCAATCTAGCCTGTACACAAGAACAATCTATTTTAGAACTTCTTACCGATGATGATTTATTAGAGATTATTGATGCATTTCAAAAAATACAGAATGTAGTTTCTAAAAAAATAGCAGCACTGGAAAAGGATGGAGGAGAACTGAGTCGATTAAAAGAGCAAAGTGTTAATATGGGAAACACAATAAATGCTAGGAACAAAGAAATACTTCGTAAGCAGGCGGAGTTAGATCAATTAAATAAAAATCCCCTTCCTCCTGCACCAGGGTTTTGGACCAATTTTATGGCTTCTATAGGAGATATGGAACCAGGCTTAGCTAAAAGTTTTCTCTTACTTTTTGTATCCGAGAAAAATGTTCAGGCCTCACAAATAATACGCAATAGCCATGCAGAACCAGCGAGGGAACGTCAGGGATTGGCCGAGACAATCAGTTCGCTAGAATCAGAAAAAGCAAAGCTAGAAAAAAGTTTATCTTCGACAGACGCAGACATTCATCAAAATGAAAAAAATCTCGGTGAATTAAAAGAGCATCTGAATATTTTCGATGTCAATGTTCCAATATTAGTCGAGAGTGCCGCATCTTTGGTATCCACGGAAAAACAACAGCAGGCAGCAGAGGCTGCAGCTACTGATCGTGCTATAGATGAGCTGGATTTTGACTCGATTGCAAGGCAGCCCTTCGGTTAAAATACTGCTCCTATTTTCAAAACCAATTAATAACCACCCCATGCGCCTGCACCCGCAGGTAGCCTGGCTGCTTGCAAGCAGGATTTACTAGCATGAACCCTTGAGCCCCGAGCTGCAGGCAGCCAGGCTAAAGTAATGACTAAAGCGCTAGAACTTGTTTAGCTCAAGAAAAAAATAACTATTTGTTAATTTTTTGTACTATATATTAAATAGGTAGGTTTATTTTTTGGAGCTGTAATGGCATCTGATAGAAAGAAACTAGAACAGATTTTTAAACTGATTGCTGATGATCCTATGGAAGCAATAAAACAAATTCAGACTTTAGATGCTGAGGATTTAGAAAATGCTTCCTTAGGCTATTTAAAAGATGAGCAATTGTTTGACAAGGCAATCAGAGCACAACAGTTAGATGTTGCAAATGCAATTATTGAGCGATATGGAGAAGTACACAAGAAAGAAGATTTAAAACACTATTTAGGAAAACAACAATTAAAACCATTGGCTATAGATTATCAGGAGGGTCAAAACACCTACGTTTATGATATGAATATGGTTCGATGTATGAGTTTAACGGCTTTTAGATTTTATAAAGATTTAGTAAGTGAGCAAAAGGACGAATATTTAAAATCAATTCAAGCAGAAACAAAACAATTGCGTATCCTAGGTGTGGAAGAGCTTCTGAAAGTAACGCACAATCCAGCAAAACAAGAACTTTCAAAGGCACTTAAATCGTATAAAGAGGGTAAATCTTTTGCGGATGTGGAACTCAATAAAGCGATAACGAAGGCCTTTAGTTCATTAGATAGAGATGGGAAAGCCAAAGAATCAATTTCATATCAACAAGCACATGCAGCTTTAGCTACAGCAATAAATCTTGATAATGCATGTTCTCAATTCAGAAGCCAAAGTCGTTTTGCTCATTCCTCTTTAGATAGTTTTAAAAGTAATATAAGCGGAATTTTAAACCATTCTTCTAATAATATTTTAAAAGAAAATCGCAGTTTTGCCGACAAAATGGCATCTATAGGTAATGTTGTGGCCCGATATACAGGGATAGGCTATGTTGTGGCAGCTGTTCAGGGAAAATTCCAAGATTTTCATGATTTTAAGTGGACATTATTTAACGAGAAAACAAAATTTGAAACACAGCAGGAAAATATAGGGTCGCAGATTACTCCCAAAGCAGGTGGGTAACAAAAGCCAATGCACCATGCAAAAGTAGCCTGGTTGCTTGCAACCAGGATTTTCTGACTACCCAGATGAGATCCTGCTGCGAGTCGCCAGACTAGAGTCATTCGATTTTCTATCTTTATGTCAGGACAACATTGATTTCAGAAATCCCAGGGTATCAATAATCAATCTTTTTGTGTTAAAATGGATCACTTTAGTTGGTGTTTTTAGGTTCCCAATGAGTCATACTATCTCTATTCTTCATAATTATAATCAAAAAACACATGCGAGCATGCTCGAGGCGATAAGCAATATTCTAAGATTAGAGGAGGAAGCGATTGCTAGTCAGTGTAAGGATGCTTTTGCAAGATTAAGTAAGGCTGAAAAACAAGCGCAACACGGTGCTAAATACAGTGATGAAGACTATTGTATTTTAGATGTGCTTACCGATGAAGATTTGATAGCTATTATCTATGAATTTAAAAAAGCGCTGCTCAATGTTTCTGAAACAATAGAGGCAATGGCGCGGGCAAAAAGAGAAATGGTTACTCTAGCCGGTAAAATAACTGCTAAGGCTCAAGAAATACTTGATAAACAAGATAAGCTCAATGAATTAAATAAAAATCCCCTGCGCTCTGAACCAGGATTTTGGATCACTTTTATCGCGGATGCAAACCCTGGTTTTGTAAAAAGTTTAATCATCCATTTTTTATCTGACCTAACAGAAATCCGCACCGCACAAACAATTTGTGCGCGTCATGCAGAACGTAATCAATTAATGAGCGCAGTTGCTGCACTAGAAGCAGAAAATACAACGCTAAAAGATGATTTATCTTTGGCAAAAACCAACATGCAGCAACGAGAAGATGAGGTAGGCAATCCCGAAAAATTAAAAGCGCATAAGAACATTTTGGAAGCTAATGTTGCAACATTAGAACGGGATGCTAAGTCTTTAATGGCTACATTTGGGCAACAAGGACCGGTAGCTCAAGCGGTGGTGGCACAGAAGCAGGATAACGACGAGGGATTAAACCCCGGGATCCGGGGTTTTTCTACCAACGCGCTCATTTAAGCGCAAACATCAGCGCAAAACATGCGTGCCAATTAAATCAGCAGGTGTGGCGCGGATATTTTGCTGTCTTTTCGTTTTAAAAAGCCCATGTTTTTGTAATGAGACCCCAGCTTCGTTGTTTTGACGCGACACAACTTCAGGTTCAATTTCTTGGTTGTTATCAAGGGTTAAGCGCTTATCAGTTTCTACTTGATTATCTACAGGTGAATCGCTCGTAATGCCTACATCGATTTCTGAGTCATTATCAAGTTCTAAAACGCTACCGAGTTCTGAATCATTATCAGTCGCTGGACTATCGAATTCAGCGTCTGTTTTTTTCTGAATTGCTTTGCCGTGCAGTCGCTCACTTAAGTAGTCAGCAACGTCAGTTTGGCCGCTTGCAACTGCTTTTTTAATCGCGACTCTTAGCGATTTTTTTTCTAGTGTATTGATTGGCAGTTCACATAAATAGCGAACAATTTCTGGCTTATTATTTTTTACTGCCGCGATTAATGCCTTCCCAACAACTTGTTGCTTGAGCACATCCATTTCATACGTACCTACATATTCAATGATATTCAGCCTTCCCACTCTAGCTGCAAGGAGAAATCCATCTCTTATCATCGTCAATCTACCTGGAAGATTCTGGGGTATGTGACATAGGGCAATAAATGTTTCTAACTGGTTATTTTTAACAGTCTCTTGTACTGCATGAATTATACTGTGTTTAGACGGTTTATTTTGGGTGCTCATGGAGCAAAAAAATTCTATTGGTGCTTGCTTTCCTGATTTTGCTGCAGCTATAAGTCCTTGATTTACTGAATTTTGGTTGGGAGCGTTAATTGATGAATTACATAAATAGCTAATGATGTCCATATGCTCATTGATACTCGCCTGTGCTAATGCTTCCCCAAGAATATCTGGAGGTAGTTTTACAGGTAACTTATGTAGGCATCGAACCAGAGGTAAATGCCCATCTTCACAGGCTTTTACAAAAACTCGCTGAATGAGCGACGCTCGCGGTGGATTCGTTGCATGGTACAGTTTGCTGATTGCTTCCAGTTGCAGCGTATTTACTGCTTGGTGAAATGCTTTTTCAATTGCGGCAATTGAGGGGGGATGCTGTTCTGAATGAGCCATGAATAGCGCGATATCCCAATGTCCTAGTGCAACCGCTGTATGAAACTGTTTATTAATCTCTGATTGACGCGGCATATTCTCCGCAGAATTATAAAAAAACTGAATAATGTGCAGCTGATTGTTAGTAATGGCCTCATTAAGAATTTTAAGCAGTTCAGTTGAGGATGGGGCATAATCATAAGTCTTTAAAAGATATTTTATAATGTGTAGTTGACCTTGCCCAGCTGCGAGAAAAATGATTTTTACGAGACCATCAGAGCTTAGCTGTACTTTGTTATGTCGACAAAGATAATCTACTGCAGGCCATTGATTTGCTTTTGTCGCTGCTCTTATTGCTTTGCTCCATGCTTCTGGGGCAATTTGCTCTGCCAACAGAGTAATTAAGCCAAGATTGCCATGTTGTGCGGCTTTAATAAAAATTGTTTTGCCTTCATATTCTTTTTCTGCCCAATTAAGTCGTTGTACTGGAGCATCTTCTAATCGTTGAATGATCTGTTTTCTGATGGGACCATTGTCGATGACTGCAAGAATTTCAAGCAACACGCGTTCGTATTCACTGACTTCATCGGTAACTACAGGAGGCAACGATAGCGCCTCGATAAAAGTATTTAAATCAAAATGTACTCCATGACAACGGAACGCAATTTCAGCTGTTTTTGCTCGTAGTGCATATTTATTATCGAGAAGGAACTTTGCTTGCGGCTTGATTAAATCAAATACCGCAAGTTTTCTTGTTGTATCAAGCCAAGTATCTTCGATAAGATGATGGTTGTGGCTACTCAACGCCGGTTCACTGGTTTGCTCAATAATGCACTGATTAAGCTGTTGCTTGGCTTGTTCACTTTTCCGCTTAATGATTGTCTCGCAATCAGGATATTTTCTTAACTGACGTACCAATTTGTCATCGTCTAGCAGCATGGGATGAAGCGCGAGGTTATCAAGAATTGCCTCAAATACGAGTTGGGTCAGAGGACTGTTTTTCTTCGATAGCATCGAGAATAATGCCATCAATTGGAAAATAATATCGGGCTCAGCAGTATGTCCCACCGTAATGTGTTGAATAAAGTGAGCGACATTCTCTTCATTGATATGCTCAAAAAGATTCGGTTTATAAGGTAATAGATAAAATACAGCGCCCTCATTATGAGCTAGAAGTTGTTGGGCGGTATCATCCTTGATTAAATGAGCCAGATATTCTAAAGCTCTAGGGGACGTCTCTCGCGCAATAACATTAATAATGGTAGATAAGCCCTGCACAATCGTTGGTGGTTGATTTAAGGTATGGCCTAGTATGTGCAACCATGGTGCATTTTTTTCTTCTACTGCAGTGATTGCTGCGATGAGAAATTGTTGGCCAAAGAGTTGGTGTAAGGCCAAAAAATTGCTTGGCGTTAAAGAAAATTGTAAGGGATTTACTGTTCGCGCGATATTCTCTAATTCGCCTTTGCTCAGAGTTCCATCGAGCGCATATTGCCGAAATGCTTCTTCATCACTACTTATTTGTTGTGCGGTGTCTATGAGTTGCTTCGCTTCAGGAAAGCAGTTAAGCAGAGCATATAAGCGAAACACTTCATTGTCTTCTGAGTACAAAGTAAATAGATGGTATTTCAGGAAATCATGCAGCAAGTACGTGTGGAGAATATGTTGCTCACTGACGTTGCGTCGCACAAGCCAGAGGATTAGTGCAGCAAACAACTCGGTATCGCCAATCCATTCTCTACATAAGCCAATGACTCCTAGGGGATTTTTTTGTGCAGAGAGTTGTTCGCTTAAATGGCTTAAATGGTGTTCGACGCGTTTCCTTTCTTCATCGCGTTTTTGTATCTCCAGCTCAAGCGCAACTTGTTTCTGAATTTCAGGATGATTTTTAAATAAGGCTTCATTGTCTTGATATAAAGAAAGTGCTTTATTTTTATCTACCTGCAATAAAGCAAAAAATAGTTCATTCCATTTGCTGCCTAAATACGGTACCTCTTGTTGCGATTTAGATAACAAGTATTGAAATGTAATTAAAAATAAAGAGCCGTCCACACCTTCAGCCAATTGTAGCTGGCAAAACTCAAGATAATTCATAAACACATTATGCTGGTCTAATTCGTTTATGAAATGTTCTGTCTCTTGGCCACTTAATTTGGCAAGACGGATCTTTGCCACAAGCTTTCGGTTTGTAATCTTTGCCTGCTCTTGTTCTGTTTGGAGTAGATCTCTGGATAGGGGAGGATTGGAACTTGGAAGTGCTTCTTTATTGACGTGAAGCCAGTGAAATAGCTCACTAATGATCATCTTTTGGCTCTTAAGGGTAAAGTTGACATAAGATGTACTATAAATGATCTTGAGTCAAGGTGTTATTTGAACTCTAAGCCCTTAATTTGAGCCAAAAGTCTGTTAAATCGCAGTAATCTCCAAAAATAGACGATTTGATCTTGAAAGTGTCTAATGGTTTTTTAATTGGACTAACCGCTCATCCGTTCTGAAGAGCCCATTCTCCCCCGTGGGGAGAAGGGGGTTTCTGATTGGTTGAGCACAATGGACTGCCTTTCCCATTTGTGTGAGAGGGCAGGGGTGATAGCCCATTTGCTAAATCACGGATAGATTGTCGCAATGAGGAATTTCTACTCAATAGAATATCTAAATAAGAAGTTCAAAAAAATTGATGTGAAGACGAATCTAGGATAAAAAAATTAAGCCTGATCAATCAACATAATCAGACCTATTTGCAGAATAAGACGAGGAGAGTAACCACATCCTTGTGGTATAGCGTCTTCCATGATGCTATAAATTCCCTTTAAGACATCCACTGTCATTCCTCGTTGAATTAAGCATAGCAAAATGTTCTAAATAATCATCGCTTTTTTATCTCATATTCATGTAAGAAATGTCTCAAACTTAAAGTATAATGACGTAATAGAATAAAAATTGTCCAAATACATACAATTCCCACATTCTGCGCCCTTAATATTAACTGCAACAAAACATAGGCTGCGTTGAGACGAAAAATCACCGTTCATAAAATCCTTAGCAATTATCAAGTTGAGGTAAGCATATGAGAAGCTTAACTCCATTGCTCAATCGCCGCGAACGGCACAAATATTTTCAGACTTCCCCAGGAATTACTCCAGAAAATATCACCATCAGTTCCATCGCCATCAGAGTATCCCCATACCCACAAATTATACAAACGATCACTTGTTGCTTGAAAAAAAAGTGTACTTTGCCCAACGGGGAATAATTCGTCATTGTCTGAGTTTGAGTGATCTTCAGACCAACCTGTGCCGTCACTCCATAGTTGAAACCGTGGGTCTTGTTCGATGCGAACATCATTGCCACTAAAATCAAAACTAATGACTCGAATTGCAAGATAACCATCACTATGTGCTGTCGGTCCTAAGTTGGACCAATCGTGCCATGCAAAACTGTATTTTATAAACGGCGAAAAACGAACCCAGGTGCTCTCTGCAATAGGTCTAAAAAATATGCCTATACCCGAAGCTCCTAATGCAGAACCACCACTAAAAACGCTATAGTCTGCTATAAAGCGTCCATCTGTTTTAGATGCCTCTGCTTGACCTCCGGTATTATCATGAACTAAAGAATCAAATGTCCAATCAAAATCATAAGGAGGAGCAGTCACAATGAGCAATGACCCGCTTTTTATTTTGGGTTTTATCTTCGGATAGGTTGGTAGCGCCAATTTAGTCTTTGAGTGTTCGGATAATCTTCGTAATTCTCTAAGGCTTTTTTGTGCGTCTTTATCTTCATAAATGAGCTTTGCTAAGGGATTAAAAACGGAGGTATAGTGCTTTAATTTTTCTGTATTAATCGATTCACGCAGGTCGAGTTTCTTTTGGAGTTCTTGCTCAATATAATCCATTCCTTTTGCAGCAATACTTTGTGAAAAGGGTTTGCCATTTATAGCAATAATGCGTTGGCGTACTTCATCATGATTTCTATCGTCCATGGCTACTCTCCTTGAACTGGTAAACTCCTTCCCTAGGAGTTAAATTTTCTCCTCTTTTTTTGTAAAAAAATCAATCAATTTGTATAATATTTGCGGTTAAGTATAGCATATTTTTGCATTAACGGCTGAGTCTACGGTCTTAAGTTCTGTTCCATTTTTTTCAATTCTGATTGATCTAGAGGAAAATCAACAGTCCAAGGTTTTATTGGCTTTGGCAAGGTGGTTTCTGTACAGTAAGCCTCTAATGTTTCAGCTGAAACATGGTCGATGCCGAATTCATCAGCAAGTATTTGATAACCCTCTTCAAAACTGGCTAATGTTTTTTGGGTATTCTCATCACCTTCACTTTTTGAAAACTTCAATTGTTTTGATTGGACATCCCAGGCCAATGATTTACGGCCATGTTCGGTAATGCTCCCAATGACAACTTTAGAATCGCGTATGCCAATTAGCTCTGGATAGCGCTCTAGTTTGAGTAAATTCATTGCGGCCTTTTCTTTGCTTATGGCTTGCAAATCGGTCTGCGCTAAGCGCAGCCATCCCTGCCGTGTTTTTTTCTCTAGAACATAAGTATTATCAACAGAATAAAACTTGAATACATCTCCATTTTGCGTAATTGGCTCATCTTTACCTGTAATCAGTATTGGAAAGCGAGGGGCAGAGGAGCCGAGTCCAGGATCTAAGAAAAAATGTTTCTCATCAATTTGCACTTTTAATACGAGATGCGATGGAGGTAGCTTTAGTATTTCGGATGAATTGACTGTAGCACCCATCAAAACGCGTGCAGCACAGAATGAAACGGTATATCCCATTTGTGTTAATGCATCTGCTAATAAGGCGGCTGTTTGAAAGCAATATCCACCCTGTTCTGCAGTAAGTAAATTCTTATAGCTAAAGAAAGATAGTGAGTTTCTTTGGACTGGGTGCTGCTTGGCAATTTTTCTTAATTCAAAATTTGAATATGGGAACGTCTGTACATGAGCAAAATAGAGGGTTTTTAAAAAATTGATTTTTTCATCACTTGAAGCATTGCCAGGTAAAGGTTCCATTTTTAACGTTTGCAGATAAGTCTTTAAGTTTATTTTCATAATAAAGATCCACCTCTATGGTTTTATACCTGACTTAATATGTATCTGTGTATTTCTTCCCAGTAGTTTAACAAAGTACAGTAAAGAAATCTTCGTCTTAAGAGTGTCCCTCATCGCTTCTAACCGTGAACATGCACTTCACGTACTAAAGCGAGCCATGCTTTCGCGGCCTCAGAAAGGTAGGAGTTCCTACGCCAAGTCATCGCCATATTCCATTGAAGCTTATCTTCTTTAAGTAAAAGAGAATGAATTTGCTTGTTTTGCCTTTGCATGGCGATCATTTGTGGCAAAAATGTAACACCAAGACCTGCTGAAACAAGCTCTAACATAAAATCAATTTGGCTGCTTTGAGCAACTATTTTAGGCTCAAAACCTGCTCGTTGGCACGCATCGATAATCATGCGATGTAAAGTAAAACCACTACCAAAAAGAATGAAAGGGATCTCTTTAAGTTCCAATAAGGAAATAGAGTGCTTTGTTGCTAATGAGTGATTAGACGCTAAAAGTGCAACCAAAGGTTCAGAGCGGATCGGTTGACAATCAAACTCTTCAGGAATAGGAAGTAAGGTTCCTGCGAAGTCTATATCACCTGCCCGCAAACATTCAGCAAGCTTGTCACTTCCATGTTCAATGAGTTCTACCTCGATACCTGGATAGAGCTGATTGTAACGCGCAAAAAGGGGGGCAAATAGAGTACTACTTCCTACAGGAGAAATACCTAGGCGTAATCGTCCTTGCTTTAAACCACGTATCTCATCAAGCTCTTTAAGAAGATCATCACGCTCAGCAAGTAGTTTAAGGCCTCGGTGATACACAATTTCACCTGCTTTCGTCGGTACATTGCGTTTCTTAAAGCGTTCAATGAGAGGAACACCCAATTCATCTTCAAGTTGTTTGATTGCTTTACTCACCGTAGACTGGGTCGCAAAAAGAATTTCTGCGGCTTTGGAAAAACTACCTTGACGTACGACTTCGATGAATGCGCGCAGCGGTTTAAATTCCATAAACTATTCCATAATAGAATGATTATAAGTCTATAAATTCATTTTATTCATAATAAATAAAGATGTACACTTTAATGAAAAAATAATGATCACAAAGATTTAATATATGTCATTAAAATTTCAGAAAAACCCATTATTCCAAGTTGGATTGGTTTGTTTATTTTGGTTAACAAGTGACCTTGTCGTGCACTTTGTCAAATTTCCTTTGCCTGGCGGCATTCTTGGCCTAGGGGTGGTATTACTTCTTTTAATGACCAAACGCATCCGATTAGACAGTATAAAACGGGGTACTGAATTACTCCTTGGAGATATGCTGTTGTTTTTTATTCCGGCAGTACTTGCCATACTCGAACATCATGAGTTTCTGAGTATCTTAGGTCTTAAAATTCTGTTCATTATTGTATTAAGCACGCTCTTGGTGATGTTGGTTACTGCGCTTGTTGTGGATTACTGTTATCGTTGGAGTTCGGAATATGTTAAGTCTCATGCTGGTTAAATCAGCAACACAAACAGTGTTTTGGTCCTTTATCACGATAGGTCTGTACTTTATTGTCAAACAGCTGCATCGTCGGTGGTCATTTTGGTGGCTTATGCCGCTTATTCTTACCCCTATCCTTGTTGCGGCCATGATTCATGTATTGCATGTCAGTTATCAGGATTATTTTCGCGGTACCAAATGGCTGGTCTTATTACTTGGGCCAGTGACTGTCGCTTTCGCAATTCCTATTTATGAACAGCGCGCGCTCATTCGTAAACATTGGTTGGTACTTTTAATTGGCGTATTTGCCGGAAGTTTCACTGCAATACTCTCAAGTTGGGTATTAGCTGTTCTTTTAGGTCTTGATGACAATTTACGCTTGAGCTTGTTGCCTCGCTCAATTAGCACCCCATTTGCCATGGAAGTTTCGCGTGCTATTGGCGGTACCCCAGATCTGACTGCCATTTTCGTTATTCTTACAGGGATATTGGGAGCCGTTATTGGAGAGCTAATACTCATGTACTTATCTTTTAATTCGTCTCTTGCTCGCGGTGCATTTTTAGGCGTTGGGGCTCATGCCGCAGGAACTGCTCAGGCTCGTAAAATAGGAAATACCGAAGGAACCATTGCGAGTTTGGCGATGATTTTAGTAGGCCTCCTCAATGTATTGCTTTTGCCGCTGATTAGTCATCTTTTGAGATAGACTGCCGTGTATATGTTAGTTAATTCATTGTTAACGCTAAATAAGCGAAGGCTGAGCTGTTAAGCCCAGCATGTAAAATGCCAATATACTTCGTTCCTAAAACCAATGGATAAGCACTTGTTAATTGGGCTTATATGCGGGCAATGATAGACATTGGAGAGTAAAAATTAACTTTGCAAATGCTGGGCTTAACAACCAGCCTACAGACGCGTCTGCCGCTGATTAACTATTTTCTGTAATAGGTGTTTACAGACCCTATAAAAATTTTTTGTTGTTAATCAATCCTTAAGCTTATTTGTTTTACACTGATAAAAAGCGAAAGAGGAGACTATCATGTCAAACAAAAAATTAACTGAACGTTTGCACTATGAGCTTGATGAGCTT
>NZ_MKTO01000041.1:0-43453 GCF_001897665.1 Legionella sp. 39-23
TAAATGCCATTGATTTGAGTTCATCCTTGAACTCGCTAGTGTCTCAACATCCTGTCAACATCCCAGCTGCGCCAAACAAGAACAGTATAGCGTCTCTGCACTATTAAGGCATTGGCTGGTATGCTGTTTTTTTTGTAAGAGATTTCTTGGTGTTAATTCAAGTAATCAGCCTTTGCCAGGTTGGTAGCTTCCTTGATTTTGTGTGTATAGTGTGTATAATATAAAGATATGAAGAGCGCTGAAATAATAAAAATAATTGAACGCGATGGTTGGGTGCAATGTCACCAAAAGGGGAGTCATTGTCAATTTAAGCATCCCACTAAAAAAGGAAGGGTTACAGTACCCCATCCTAAAAAAGATTTACCTATTAAAACGGTGGCTAGCATTTTTAAACAGGCTGGTATTAATAAGGAGGATATAAAATGAGATATCCTGTAGTGATACATAAAGATGAGCACAGTGATTTTGGTGTAAGTATCCCTGATATTTCTGGGTGTTATTCTGCTGGTAGTACTTATGATGAGGCATTGACTAACGCTATTGAGGCGATTGAATGTCATTTGGAAGGTTTGCTGATTGATAATGAGTCTATTCCAGTATGCACAACAATCGATCACTGGATTAATGAAGAAGAGTTTCAAGGTGGCGTATGGGCATTCGTAGATATTGATTTAAGCCAAATATCGGGTAAGGCCAAACGCATTAATATCACTATGCCAGAGCGCGTTTTAAGCCTGATTGATTTGTATGCTAAAAATCATGCCATAAAAAACCGGTCTTCTTTTTTGGCAGACGCAGCGCTTAGCTACATGGAAAGTCATAAATAATACTTATGGGTTAGATAAAAATTATGTCAAGAGATATCATAGAACATAATATAGGCAATTTTCTTGAATTAGAAAGTTCAGAAATTCTTGCAGTATACGGTGGCTGGGGTGTAGGAAAGACATATATATGGAATGAAGTAATCAAAAGTAAATATACTCGAATTCCAAGTTGCTATAAATCATACTCTTACGTGTCCCTATTTGGCATTAATTCACTAGAAAGCCTGAAAACATCCATCTTTGAAAATATGATAAGTACCGATTTAATTGGCGAAGGAGAACCATCGCTTAGCACATTTATTAGTAATTTATCATCCACGATAGAGGTAAGAAAAAAAGGGTATTGGAATAAAAAAGCACCTACGATTGCGAAGTCGTTACCTTGGATTAGAAATTTTAGCCCTCTTTTAGATCATGCAATGAGCATGGCTATTAAGGATTCAGTAATATGTTTTGATGATATTGAGAGAAGAGGAAGCTCCCTGACTGTTAATGAAATATTAGGTTATTTAAATTTTTTAAAAGAAAAAAGAAACTGCAAGATTATTGTTATCTATAATTCTGAAAAGATGAATGATGATAACTTCAAAGAACTCAATGAAAAAGTTATAGATAAGCGTGTACAATTGAATATGACCGCAGAGGAATGTTGCAACTCCATCATTTCTGAAAATAACATCCATAAAGAATTAATTAAAAGTTATGTTTCTAACCTTAATCTGACGAACATGCGTGTTATTAATACCATTAATAATTTATCCGAAATTCTTCAGACACTATTTCTCGATATTGAGGGTGAGACATGGGATAAGCTTATTAAATCTCTTTGCTTGTTTTGTTTTTGTCAGTACGTTGTTGATGAACATATACCAACCCTGGACTTTTTGATTGAAAACGGAAAAAATCTGCCAAAATTATTCTCATCAAACGATTCAGGTATTGAACATATTAAAGAGCAAAAAGAGTTTCTTCATAAATACAATTTTTATGGAATGACAAACCTTGATTTTATCATGGCTCAAGGTGTTAAAACTGGATTTTTTAATGAATCAGAACTGGTTGCGGAAGTAAAAAATGTTAACTGTCAAATAATTAAAGAGAACGAAAAAGAGGCTTCTTATAAAATATGGGACTCTTATCTTGATGGTTTTAATGATAATGAACAGCAGGTTATTCAGGACTTAAAGTCAGGATATTTTCAATATAGACACTTCATTTCAATTAATGACGTAGATAATATTATTTCACTGTTGAAGCAGATTCAGCAAAATGATCTCGCTGAAGAAATAATGAATGATTATATTGAATATATTAGCGGGGAAAAAATAATTATTAACAGCAATAATTGTTATTATTTTAATCAATTAAAAGATGATCAATTTAAGCAAGCTATAGAGAAGTTAAATAATGAACTTAGGCCTGAAATATCTCTTGCCCAGGCAATAGAGTATATAGCATACAATAATAGTTGGTCTCTTGAGCATGAGGATGCTTTGGCTTCAAGTACTAATGAAGAATACTATGCTTTTTTCAACTCTCTCAAAAGAGGACAGCTTGATAAATATTACAAGGCATTGGCGGTATTTATGTCTTCAGGTAATTCTAAAGATAGTTACCGAATAATATCAGATAAAATAATCTTTTCTTTACAGCAAATAGCAAAAAAGTCTCTTTTGAATGAGGACAGAGTAAAAAGATTAGGAATAGACATAAATTGACCTAGGGCTAATTTATCTGCTCATTGAGAACATAATCAGCCCTATAACATATTAAAGGGCTGATTATGTTCTTACTACCAGCCACTATGATTCAACCACAATTGAGATATGATTTTTCTTCCTTCATCATCCAGCACGTTTAGTGCATCAACAAAGTTAGTGGTATTTGATTGTTCCAACAATTTTTGACCGTCTTCGGGATTATAAAAAGAGTACATCAGTCCAAGCAGGACTTGTTTACCGTGGCTGTAACCGCCAATCGCTTCTTTGATGAACTTAAAATTGGGTTGGAGCTGTAATTTGTCGGTAGCCGCCTCGACTGAATCTGTTTTGATGTCAAAAAATTCAGCTCCTACCTTATTAATGCCCTGTTTCCAGGCTTCCAGAAAAATGATGCCTTTTACCTTGGGTTGATGAAAGAACTGCCAAGCCTCATCCATTGGTGTGGGGTTAGGATTGTTCTTCAATTCTTGGTTTAGTTTTTCTATCATTTTTTGATATTCTTCATTATTCATTTCTTTTGGTAATTCACTCATTGGTTGAGTCCTTATTTTACTGTGTCGATAATTGTTTTTTGTTTTGCGGTTCCGAAATTAAATCTTAGGCTTGAAGTTGCAATGTTAACCGCATATTCAATGCATCAGCTACTTTGACCAATGTTTCCAGCGAAGGAATAAAGGCGCTGCTGCCACTTTCGAGTCGAGAGACAACGGACTGTTTGCTGCCAATTTTTTTTGCCAGTTCAGATTGAGTCATGTGACGCTCTTTACGCGCATTGGCGATCATCACTGCAATGTTGTTAATAATCTGCTCGCGCTCATAATGCTTTGCAAACTCATCATCCTGTTGAATTTTATTGTCAATAAATTCATTCAAGGTAAGTGCTTTCATTATCGTATACCTCCATCATGCGTTTTTCAGCAAGTTCAATCTCTTGCTTGGGTGCTTTTTGCGACTGTTTCTTGTATGCATGCAAAAGCACAATAATTTCTTTTTGAATGCAAACGTAAAAAAAACGATAGCCACTGCGAGATGTTTTGATCTTAATTTCCCAGAGCGAGCCTTTTATTTGTCTAAATTGCACTCGTGGGCTATCAAAGCCAAGTTCCTCTATATTTTTCAAGCATCCAGCAATACGTGCTATCTCATCTGACGGCAAATCATTTAGGAATTCCGCCACGGGATTTTTTCCCGATTGTTTTTGATAAAATGTTACTTTCATAGTTAATTATAGCATAAATGTGATATTTGCAAAATTTTCAACGCTAATTGCTCATTGAACCCAGTTTTTTTATTAAGGATTCACAATTTGTCAGTGATTCCAGCTTCTTGAATAACTCTTCTTTCGGTATATTATTTTTCAATAAGGGATTAGCCCATAAAAAAAGAATATCTTCATCAGACAAAGACTTCTGTAATATATCCGGTTTTTCTTCCAGCAAAATCTCTATAGCACAAGTTACCAGCCATCGAGATGTTGATAGTTCGCCTTTGGCAATTTCTTCGATGGTCTTGGGGGCAATACTTTTATCTTTGTTAAATAATGCTATGGCTTTCTGGTGCAGCTTCTCTGATTTATTATGGATAGACAACAGTTCGGAGAAGACTGCTTGTATTTTCAGAGAAACATCAGGCTTGCTGTTTTCTGCTAAACCAATTTTATTAAGTACGGCCAGGGCACGTTGTTTTTTATCATCAGAAAGAGAAGATGTTTTGATTTTAAGTTGCTGAATTGCAGCACTTATCATCGCATCATAGACATCAAGATTAATACCTTCTTCAAGGCAAATAACGCTTAATTCTGAAATGGCGTGAATAAAACTGTCTGGTAATCGAATTCTGAAATCTTTTTGTTCTCCAAGAGACTGTGTTGAAAAGTAGTGCTCAATCGCTATCAGGTTGTTCATGTATTGCTTTAATTCAATGGTTTCTTCAGGGCTTAGCTTCTCCCAGCTATTAAATTCACTGCAATCATTGGCCTGAAATGCTCCATAGGTTGTCTTTTTATCCGATGACTGAACATGCACTCTGGGTGGTTTATTCATATTCGCTTTTACAGCAAATGATAGTTTTTTCATTAAATCCCCTCTGATGTTTGCCAACCTCCAGAACCATCTGGGAGTTGGAGGATATCAATATTTATAATCTGGTATTTTGTCTATTCCTTTATCAATAAATTCAGCCAGCTGATCACAATACACGCCTTCCATCGTTTTATAGGGTAGTACCGGATGTATTAGCATATCCTCAATACTTTTATTAAGGAAAAAGGAAATATTATATAAGTCTTGCCCCTCATCCAGTTCAATACAGACAAAACCATTTAAGTAACGCGCATGGACTCGCAATGAGTAGTCGCTGAAACTTCATACCATTTGGATACGCGCCAAGACCATACGATGGCTTTATTAGTATGGAGTAATTGCTGTTGGATAATTTTTGGAATAGTCATTGTGTTCTCCTATGTTTTTACACTTTGTCTTTAAGACAAGAAAGAGTATATCAAGGCACTTGCTAAATGTAAACAAATTTTATAATAACTTATTATAAATAAAGTTTATAAAATAAGTTGATTATTGTTAATTAGTATGTGATAATGATCTTGTTCCTTGAGAACAAATAGAAAAAACATAGGAGAACAACATGCTACCAGTCTTATCAAAAGAAAAACTATTTAAATTGGCACCTTCCATATTCACACAAGCCAGCTCTCATAAAACAAGCAATAAGTACGCACCCATCTCAACAGAGCAAATCATTGATAAATTAATGTCAGAAGGATTCTTCCCAACATGGGCAACTCAGACCATGAGCCAACGTCAAGAATCTAAAGCATTTGCAAAACACATGCTTCGTTTTCAACGTCATGACGCCCTACAAAATAATCAAGGGCTTTACCCAGAGCTGGTTCTTATCAACTCACATGATGGGTTGTCTTCCTATCGGTTAATGGCGGGTCTTTTTCGGCTCGTTTGTGGCAATGGAATGATTGCAGGGCAAGCGTATAACGAAATCAGAATTAAACATCAGGGTGATGTTATTGGAAATGTTATTGAAGGCACTTACAAAGTGATTGAAACAGCGAATCAGATGCTGGATGTTTCTGATGATATGGCCTCAATTCATTTGAACGCTGATGAAAAAGGGATTTTTGCTGAAGCCGCCCATGCACTAAAGTTTTCTGATGAAGAGGGGGCAATGATGGTTAAACCTCAAAGCTTACTTCAACCAAGACGTTATGTTGATCAAAAAGATAGTGATCTGTTTACGGTGTTTAATGTCATACAAGAAAATTTGATTAAAGGTGGTATCCGTGGCTATCGTTTAAATAAATACGGTTATACCACTCGAACAAAAACGAGAGAAGTAAAAGCCATTGATCAAAATGTGAAATTAAATCGTGCCTTGTGGACATTAACTGAAAAAATGATGGAGATGAAAAGATAGTCTATGACTTCTAAGCGAGGTATCCCCTCGCTTAACATCAATGAATACAATTTTAAACTAAAAAACTGAAGTGGATAACCTTACTGGGGTTTTGCAACAGAGCAAAAATAGTCCTATCAAGTGTTGCACTGTTATTCGGATGCCTTACATTCACGCAGCCATAAATGTACTTCATGTTCATTCAAATTGTTATTTCTAATAATACGTTTAAGTTCTACATCATTATATGCTCGTGATGACTCCTTACTTAACCGGGCATATGTTTTTCGTGCAGTTAGAAACTGTTGTTCACTCATAGACTCAAATTTTTTAACCATTCGATGGTATTCATTGGGTTTAGAATAAAAGTGAAAATATGCCAGCAATGGAGTTGATATAAACAAAATCAAAAGTGATGAACTATGTTCATTTAACAATGAACTTAAAAAGTTCATAATAGCTCCTTTTCGCTTAATGTATTTTTACGCAATTTATAGGATAGCGATACGTTAACAATAACAAATATATTGATTGCCAAGATGGCGGAAAAATACAGCATTTGATGATCCATATTTATTTTATCTAAACATTTATTGACAAATAAATTAAATGAAAATAAATAAGAATAAATCAGTTTATAATTAAAAATCGCTAGCAAGAATACGATGAATAAGATCTTTTTTTTAATTAACATAAAAATCAGACTTAAAGAATGCATTTTTATCTGTAAGGATCTAATATTCATTTGATTAAATAGTTTCTCTCTTTTTAACATTCTTACTGGGGCGTTGGTGATTTTTCCAATCCTTATCCTTAGAGAAAATTAATTGAGCCGCCTCTTCAAAGAAATAATCGATTTCGTTAATTCCTGCCCATGAACAATATTGCTGAATTTCAGAATAAATATCTTTATCAATTTCTAATTTAATTTTCTCTTTATCTTTTATCTTTTTTGCTGCAATTAAAGCCATGGTTTAATCTCCATTTATTTATTTATTTATTTATTTATTTATTTATTTATTTTAATAATATATCAAACGTGATTTTTTTTTATCATTACAAATTATTGATTAAAATAACTCACATGACTTTATTAATGGTTACCTAGAATAATATCTATAGTCTGATTGACGATCTGTGCCAATTAGATTTCCCATTACATCTGATCCACCAATCATTGGTAAACCAGTTGCAGGATTATATTTAGTAAACTCTGGATATTTCACATTTGGAATAATAATGCTCTCTTCAGAGTAATAACTGGGTAATTCTACACGGTAAATCCATTTAATTAGTCTATCTAAAATATTCATTAGAGCCTCGTTTTATTTTTATATACAAAAGCCTACATACAATATAATTTATTATTTCAGATAAAGCGAACTTATATAGGTAATCAGGTATTAGCATAAGCAAATTAAAATCATTCACCATTGAATATAAATACCATAATAAAGTGCACGCTAAATTAGAAAAATAACAATACCACAAAGAGCCAAATTCAAGAATTAATAATGTCACAATACGCAACATTAAAACCAACGCGCTGAATAATAATAAAAAATATAAAGAAAATAAAACAGAGGAATAAAGAAGAAGTATGGAACTAAAAACCAAGAAAAGCACACCTTTCGCATTAGAATGCATTTGCCGTAACCCATTGATTTGTATATTAAATAAAGCACTTTTTTTGTAAGCGGCCGCGGCTTAAAATCTGCTGATCAAAAACAAGGCTAATCGTCTTAGTAGAGGTAAGTACTATTCAACCTTATTGATTAATTTTAAATCAAATATACTTGGGAAGAATGTATGCTATTGTTATGCTAAATCGAGTAAAGTATAATGAATAAAAGGAAAGTAGTAGCATACTATATAGCATACACCAGTTCATACCTTTAGCTTAACGGCCAAAAAATTAAAAACAATAATTTAAGGATATTTTATGCCAAGAGTCACAATCCATGTCCCCAATGATCTCCATGAAAAACTTACTAAAATGGCCGAAGCTAATGATGATTCTTTATCAGCAACCATTACAAAAATGGCTGAAATAGGTTTGATGATCACAGAGAATCAAAAGAAAAATAAAAGCCCAGAAGACCGATTTACTGATATAGAGAAACACTGCTTTAAACTCACCATTCAAATGAATGCATTAATAAAAAATCTGGCTACCAAAGAGTTGGGATATGGGTCTGATGAGTTCAAGAAACTCACTGATGCATCGATTAATAAATATAAAGAGCTACTTGGCTTTGAACCAGAAGAATTATAAAAACGGGGTAATACCCCGTTAGATTTCCAACCCTAATTCCTGTTTTTTTATCACAGGGCTTTCAATGGAATGAGAGGTATTACTAATGCTTTTATCTTTTGTATAATGTGCAATAGTATCTTGTATTGATTTGTCGACATGTGACATCAGTCTGTCTTGTTCTTTTGTGATGATCAAATGAGTTTCGTTCCATTTTTTGCTGATATTTTTAAGTGGATCGTCTGAATTATGTTGCGCTAAATTAAAAGAATTATTCATGTCAATTTGAGAGAAAGTTATTTCATTATTTTTAAGGAAATCAATGCCAAGTTGCTTCCTAACCTCACCAATACCTTGCTGTTTTAAAACATCATTCCAGTCCGTTTTTTCAAGATTTTCGATTTGTTTTGGGAAATGTATTGATGAATTAATTCCTTCTTTTTTTAGTAACTCCTGAGCTTTTTGAGTTAACTCATGAGTTTTTGAATTAGGTTGTTTGTCGTTATCGCCTCCAATAATCACCTGATTTGGATAGAAACTTTTTATTATTTTACTTAAGTTTTGCATGTTGGATAAACCAAATGATACAAGTACGGTAGCTTTAGGATCCGCCATAGCAATTGATGCCCCTGTCTCCGGTCCCTCAGCTAGATAAACCGTACCGAACTTCTCTCCTTTTTGTAAGATTCCTGCGCTCGATTGGATATGTCCTTTGGAGATTTTCGCTTTATCCATAAACGTATTTTTAGCGCCTGTCTTCTCATCAAGATAGACTCTCTGAACCCCTGTTATTTCCCCCTGTTCATTTTGAGCCGCAATAACAAGTGCAGGAATTTTATTAGTCTTTTCTGTTAGATTTCCTTTATCATCTAACGTTAACCACGTTACATTTTTAGGCCAAAATTTCACATTTAGCCTATTGGGATTTTCAATCCTACGATGTTCGGAAAGATACTTTTCTGCAAGTGTATTTTTGATAGGTATTGCTCCTTTCATAATGCTTTTTGCAGACGTAATCTTATTTTGTATTTCTTTTCTTCCATCACCCTGTTCACTTTTAAAAACCGCCTTCATAAAACTTGAGTGCTCCATATTTTTAGTTCCAGCCATTTCTGAAGCAATGGTCAGTGCCTCCTTAAAATCGACAGCTTTTTCGCGCATAATTGCTTGAATAGGACTGCCGCCTTCGCCACTTCCAAAGTCATACCAAAGCCCTGATTTGCTCCCTTTTAATGAAACAATAAGTCCACCAGAGTAACGCATTTCTCTTGATGTGATTGTTTTTGGGTCACCAAAAATCATACTATAGGTTTGCTCGGGATTCGCCATTAATGTTTCATTGGTAAGCGTTATATCGATGTTTTGATAGGATTGAGATACATGCTTGCTCTCACTTTTTTTAGGTGGTGAATTTAAGCTCACATCGTATTTTTCTAACAAGTCGATTTGGCTTTTAGATAACTTCATCTCTATTAAAGGACTCTCTTTTATCGCATCACCGTATAATTGTTTTGAATAGAGAATCTTTGACGTTTGTTGATTCAACAAACCCCATGAATGTTGCCAATGTTGAGATTCCTTTGCAGTCATGCTGCCTTCTTTTTGCTCTAATCGATTGAGTAATCCAATTCGTTCCCCATTAATTTTATTAATTTCTGATGTACGACCAAGATGACTTGAACTTTGACTGTTTAACTTCTCAAGGGAGACTTTTTCTTTACTTAAGATGCCTGCGTATTGAGGTTGGTTAATGAGCTTAGATGCTAAATAGTCACGCTTTGAGGTTAACTCTAAGGCGAGGTTTATTTGGTTTGGTTTTGGTTTTAGATTCTGCTCTTTCAACAAAAATATGTTTTTCCAGCATGAGGCTGATTTTTTACTTTCATGTTTGTAATTTAATACGGTTTTATAATCATTGAGTTCAGCCTCGCTTAGTGAGGTAAACAATTGTTGCCGAGTCACCAGACGCACGTATTTATTTAATTGTCGGGTATCTATGCCACACTCTTTAATGAATGGATAATGACTTAGTACATCAGCTGATATTCGCTCTGCGGCACTTAACTTGTTTTTAAAATCGCTTTTTGAATTCAAAAAATCAAGAACATTATTACGCTGTTGATTTTTCTCAGCCTGTAACGCAATTTTATTCTCATCGATTTTAAAATAAGTAAGTACTGGCAGATATGTTTTGTCTCTTATGGCCATTGAAGCGATTTCATTACGCAGCATTGTGATTTTGGATATCTTGTCTTTGATTACCGAAGGTAAGCTCTGATTGTTTTCCAATAGCGCTACATGCTCCTTCCAAAGTGCACCCAGTTCAAATCCTAACGATCTGTAGTGTTTAATCTGATCGAATGCTTTTTGATGTGGTTCTGGAAGTGTTTTTTTAAACAATGCATCAGCATGTTCTTTTGCCTCAATATTGATTTCCTTCCATAGAGCATCAGTAGTAGTTTGTTTTTCTTCAGCCATCTTTATGAGATAAGGATGGGCATTTTTTGAATAAGCCTTAATAACAGAGGCAAGTATCGGTTTTGATGAGGATGGTTCTGAAAAAAACTGACGAATATTGGTATGTAGCTGGTGAGTGCTTGCGTGTTCGGTTAATCGCTTTAAATTGAGTATGGCTTTTTCTTCTTGCTTCTCATAATGGTGCTGAGGGATACCTAAACGATTTAACTCGCCAATCGAATAATGTTTTAAATAGGGCTTATATTGTTCAATATTAGCCGCAATTTTGAAGGCAAGGGCATTTCTTTGTGTCGCCTCATGGAATGCATGGGCTTTATTTGTAGCCGTTGGGTTCATATCAATGGCCTGTTTCCAGGCCGCTTTTGTCTTCTGACTCGCTCTAACATAATCTCTGACGACGTTTAAATGGTTTTTTTCTTCATGGGATAAAGACTTACTTAATTTATAAGTGGCATAGCGATGCGCATCTTCTCGATAAGCTTGATATCCATAGCCTAACGTGTTTTTGGCAAGTCGGAACAACTGATGATTCAATATCATTTCATGTGCCATTTTTGCGGTATTGGCCTTATTGTCTAATCCTTTTGCTTGCCTGTATTGCTCCACGAGGCTGACTAATTGATGATATACCTCTTCTTTCATGCCTTTTTTTTCAATCACGGCATCAATGTTCATGCTGTGTTTTGATTGTGAAAATTGCTTTTGATGTTCCTTAAGTTGTTTTGTTGAAACAAAGTCAATGGATGATTTTTTAGTATCGTCATTTTCTTCCAGAGCACGAATTAAATTATTTTTATCATCAGTAACCAGTTTCATGCTGTGAATCCCTCGGGAGATTTGAACATAGAAATTTTTTAAGGTGGCGGCAAACTTGTTATATGATTCAACCAGGCCAATAGCATACATTTTATCTTTGCCCTGTACTTTAATGTTGGTGAATACATAGCCATGATCAAGATGCTGTAGTGCTTCATGTTCACGGTTGAGTGTTTTCATCTGGCCATTATCAAGAACCAGATTAATACGTTCATCAGTAATTGAAGTAACAAGAGCACGCTCAGAGTTGGCAATCCCTTCTTTTTTAAAATTTCTTGTCCAAAGTATCCTATCCCCCTCTGCCAGTTCGAGTTTTTCTTGTTGATATACTTCAATGTGACGGATAAATCCTGCCCTTGTTGGTTTATACGCAGGTAATTCATTGAGTCTGAAATTAACTTTTTTTCCGTTTTTATGAATAAGCTTCAACGCATTATCACGCTTGTTTTCCTGGCTCACTCTGTCAACCGTTAAGTAATCCCCGCTTTCTATACCGTATCGTTTGGAATGATGATTAAAGCGAATAACATCCCCTTTTGAATAATATTGAGCATGATACAATTGAGCCTCTTCCAGCGCTTTTGGCTTTAGAACAGTGAATAGTGTTTGATTGTCACTCAGCGTCCCCTCTTGTTTTAATCCTTCTCGTATGATGAAGGTAATTTCACGTCTATTGGCATGTGTTGGGGCAAAAAGCAATGTGTTTTCACGCACATGATGGGATAGTTGAAGGTAGCTGTTGGCAACTGCTGCTACGCGCTCATCATGTGTTTTAAACTCCCGAACCTCATTGATTTTTTGTACTGCATCATACACTTCCCCATCAATCGCATGATGAACGGATTCCTTAAGTTGTTGGTTTAACTGCCTGATATTATCAACCATTTCAGAGGTTTGAATGCCATATTCTTGTGACAATCCAAAAATTCGACCATTTTTTACGCTGGGTAACTGTGCATCATCGCCTACCATATAGAGCCTTGCGCCTTTTTGTTCTATGAGCTTTATTAGTTCATGGCCTTGAGGACTGGACAACATAGATGCTTCATCAACAACAAAAACTATTTTTTGAAGTGTATCTTTTGGAGCGCTTAATAATTCGCCGTGAACCACAGGAAATACATCCGCATTGATTCCTCCTTTACTTTTCAACTCATTCGCAGCACTGCTATTCACGGCTATTCCTCGCACATTAAACCCAGCTGTCTCTGCAACTTCCCTGGTTAATTTGAGCATGGTGGTCTTACCAACCCCAGCATATCCTTGAATTGCCATATAACGGTCGTTTGTTGTTAAAAACTGTATCATGGCTTGTTTTTGTGAGGTGGTTAAAGCGTATTTGGCGTTTGCCTCATAATTGTTTTGAAAATCAATCACCTCTTTTTTAGTCGTGATTGGTTTCACCTGTCCTTTATTGGTTTCAATACGTGCCAGACTTTCTGCTTCTAATGTTAACAGCCAAGGAGTGGTTAACATGGGTTGCTGAGTATAGGGTTCTCGTCCTACATAAAGTGACTGATTTTTTATTTTCTCATTAATCACACCATCAATAGCCTTGATGCTTACCACTTCATTGCCAGTTAACGTATGTTTTAGGGCGTATTCTTTTAATTGACGCAACTCAAAAACAGAGCTTTTTTGGCTTACGGCTTCAATAGCCACATTGACGGCTTCGCGCGCTTTTACTTGTTCTAAATCAATCGCTTCACGTTCTTGTATTAATTCAGCAACCCCTTTTTGATAGAATAGACTAAAAACAGTCTCTTTAATCGACTCAAATAATCCCTTTTTATTTTGATAAGTTAATGCATCTTTAACAAATTGTTGGCCATCAAAGCCAAGTGCATCCGCTCGTTTCATCCAATCGGCATGTAACACATTAATGTCGTGCTCTTCTTTATTAGCACGGGTAATTAAGGTCGCAGCGCTTGCCGCTTTTGCCCCAGTCCACCCATGCTCAGTCATATACTGCTCAATCTCTTCTCGCCGTGTTGAAAATTCTTTTAAAATCGACTCCGGCATCCCTTCTATTTCAAACAGCCCATCCCCCGCTACGGTTAATTGATATCCTTTTTCTTTAAGCATGTTGGCAAGATGGGTGCGGTACAACAACCCGCAATACGTCACATTTCGTTGAAGTTGCTCCACCACTCCTCGATTGGCATGAATGTCACTGGCAAGAGAACGTGCTTTATTGTCTTTATCAAAAGTAATGTTCATGGTAACCCCATGAGTATGTAGTGCCGGATCATTTGCACGAGATGAGGGTTGGCGAAAAGCAGCAATTATAAAATTATCGGTTTTTTCAAAATGTACTTTCCCGTCTTTAACCACACGGGTTTCAGAAAATTCTTCCTCCAGTTGTTTGATGGTTAACTCAACCGCCAAATCATGAAATAGCTCAAGATCCTTATCTGCCCCAAGACCTACAAGAATGGACACACTCTTGGGGGCAGAAAAAGTCATATCAAACCCTGGCCTATGTTCCCCTTTTTTATTTTGTAATATTTGTCCATCAGGTAATTTACCTTGAAGTAATTGGAGCATTTGTTCTTTTTCTACAAGACCGCTTAAGCCTAAATGTTGGGCACCTTTTCCAAGCCAGCGCATGGCCTGAGCATCCCCAGCATAGTAATTAAATGCTGCTGCATAGTAATCAGCCGCCCCTTTAGCAGATTCTAATGGTTGAACACTGAGCATATTTGATTCCTTTGCGATTTAAGTTGTTAATCCAGGTGACTTTTAATTTGAGCAATAAATTGAGTCATACTTTGATTAAGCCTGTTTTCTTTTTCAGCACCATAAACATCCAGTGATAACACCAGTCCCAACTCACCCATGGATTGGTGTACTCTATTTTTTCGTTGAAGATACTCAGGTTCATGAGAGCCATTGATCTCAATGATGAGCTGTTTATTTCTGGTTTTTAATATAAAGTCAGGCAAAACACCTTTTTCTTCAGGCGTTCCCGTGCTTACTTTGATATCAAACAACGGCTTGATGATTTCAAGGCTACAACCTTGTTTTGTGCGCTCAAATTGCAATGCAAACAGTCGTCTTAAAACGTCTCGCTCATAATGACTGTCAACAGGAATGAATGTTTTTTCTGAATAACAAGGCACAATAAATGCGTTGAATGGCTCAAAGAAGTTTGGCTTTTCAGCCGAATCCGTGATGAGTATCAAGGCCATGAAGGGTGCCGAGCGACTTCCAAAGCGACCTGATGAACAATAAATTCGATTAGATATTTTGATTTTCTGGGTTGTTCCATTAGGTAGGAATGCTTCAATGATTTGTTCATCGAAAGAATGTGCTTTGACCAGCATCAAAGCATGTTTTCTAATCCCATTTTGCCATGGAGTTGTATCGTCTCTAAGTGCATATGCCGCTTTAAAAAGAAGCGATGGATTAGTATAAAGATAATCCAGCATCCTTTTTTTAGGTTGGATTTCAATAGAAGATGCCGCCAGTTCTATGGCTTTTATAGGAACGATTTTAGTTTGGGGGTTAATCACATTGACTCCAGCATCATCTAATAGTCGATACAGTGCACGGCATAATTTCGACCGCCTACTTCCTGTCGATGAAGTGCTTTCTCTTAAAGGTTCAGTATTATTTTTGGGTAAGGCATCAACGGATTTTTTCGACACTAAATTAAGAGGTGTTGTTTCCTTAAATCGTGGTTTTTCCTGTTGATTTGATAGTTCGGAAGTTGTCCAAATCCTTTCTTTAAAAGCACAGCCTTCTGCATGTTCGCCTCGTGAGGTAATGTGATGTAAATAGAGGGTGCCGCTCGATGCCCGATTAAACCGAAATACGGGTTTTGAAAAGCCCGCCACACAATCACATTGAATCCATAAATCACGTTCATGCACACTACGGCAGAAGGTCAGAATTTGTTTTTTTTCTTCGCGCATTAACAGGTCATCGAGTATAAAAAGCTTTACCAGTAAAGTGCGCTCCTGTTCAGTCACTATGTATTTAATTTTAATAATTGGTTTTTTATGATCTTTACTCAGGGTATATTTTTCGATTAAAGCCAATGACATGATTACTCCTTTATTAAACATCAAACTCTACATGCAGGTTCTTCTTTAGAAGTTCTGGTGGGTTTTGGGTAGCCTGTCGCGTTGATGAATCATTACCCTTATTTATTAAACAGAACGATTCATTGTTTTGTGGCTCGGTAGGCAACTCGCGTTCAATAAATCCTTGTGTTTTTTCAGGACGTTTATTCAGTTTTAAATCCAGTTTTGTAATGGGGTAGTCGCCTGGCATCCGGGCAAAGCAGGATAAGATTTTTAGTTTCATAATTTCGGAATAATCCACGAGTGGCCTCGATGTGCGATTACTGCTTAAAGAGACCCCATCACGAATGCTGTTGGCACCATACGAGGTACTTTCTTTTACTTCTTCAAGCTCTTCATTGCACAATTCAACGGATACTTGTTTTGCCATCTCGGCACTTGGACTTCTAAAAAAGAATCGGGTATTGAGTAAATCAAATATCGCACCAGCCCCCCTATTCCCATAAACCTGAGACAGTTGGAAAAAATTTTGCATCCCTAAAATAAAACAGCCACCAAATTTCCTGACCTCCGCAAGTGTAGATCCTAAAAAAGGCAGTTGGTGCAGGCTGGGTAGCTCATCACAAATAAACCAGACTCGCCTATTTAAATTCTCTGGAAGGCTTAAAAGAGAAAGTGATGCGATGGACAGCCACATGGACATCAATGGTTTTAGTGAATTGTGCTTTTCACCGTTTGATGAGATAAAAAGCCAGCCGTCTGTCTCTTCATTCAAGATGTAGTCTCGAATACAAAACGGTTTTTTATCTGACTCTTCAAGACCCCTTAAAGATTGTAAGCTGCGAACATAGGTTGTAATCATGGAACGCACTGAAATTGCCATTTTCTCAACTTTATCACTCATCAAGGTAGCCGCAGGGGTGCCTGCAAGGTATGGCTCCATCTGGGAAAATTCGCCCGTTAACAAAAACTGTAATAATTTTTTCAAAGAACAATCGCTGTCATGGCGCATTTTTGATGCGGTTGCTGAAAATACTGCACGTGCGGCATGAATAAAAAAGGGCTGTGATTCCCCCTCGATTGGAATTAAACTTTCGGCCTGATTCTCTAGATCGGAATCCTTTGGTGCTTCAAGCCACAAATTCCAATTAGCACACCGTTCATCATAAGGATTTAATAGCACATCCTTTGTTTCATCAAAGTAGACGCTTGTATAACTACAACCCTTATCATAGATAATTACCCTATCGCCTCTTGCACGAAGCTGATCGAGCAATTTCATAATGAGCTGACTTTTACCCATCCCAATGGTGCCATGAACTAAAAAATGCTGTACTTCGGCATTATTAATTAAAGGCAACCCATCCAGTGTTAAAGGTGATGCCTCGTTATTTTGAATAATCAGTTTTTTAACCGTTTTTACATCCGCTAACGAGCCACCTCGAATAAAGACATCATTGGCTTTTTTACGCCCTTTCCTGACAAAATAAAATCCTAATCCAATACTCATCAACAGGGCTAAAGCCAATGACTTTAAAAACGACTGAAGCAGATATTGATTGAATATCCGGGCTGTATTTTGAAAATACGGATGTTTAGCAATGGCATTAACGGGCAATGTATAAGTACGTCCTTGCACCGGAACATTAATTTTATTGGTTGCTCCCAAATCTGAAACAAATTTGGAGTAATGATACGCTGCAGTTACTTTAAGTTGTTCAGTAGAGGTATCAGTCCACATCAAACCTGCCGTTAAAAGAAACACCATCATGATATGAATTCTAATCAGCGTTTTATTAATTTGAAAAAACATACGCAAATCGTGGAAGGCTATCTGGCCACCGCGGGTAAATTGTTTTGCTGCTTTATCGTTATTCATCATGCCTCTTTTGTTGATTTTGAGGTGTGACTTACCTTAGCGCAATCGATTGTTGCGCAAATATAAGTCATTATTATTTGGAATTAATCTATGTTTTGAGGTGGTACCTCTGGTCTTTTTTGAAGCCTGCAATAATTTCAAAAAGAGTACTTGCCCCAACCCGTGCAACCTCCATCTGAAATACTATTGAAGCTATAAATACACCGATGAGCACACCCGGGCCTAAGGTAAACAGCCGCTCACCCCAAAGCGAAAAATCCAAATTAAAAAAACACACGGTATATAAAGTTGACCATAGGACAGAAACAACAGTAAAAATCTTGAAATACAGTTTAAACTGTTTATCAATGAGCTCTCCAAGCACCAAATGCGGCTTGATTGTTTCTTTGAAGGTAACGTATTGGGCAGCCTGGGGTAGAAACAAAAGTGCTATAAAAAGAAATAATGTACATAAGGCAATCAAATCAGTTAAATAAAAACTTAAAGAATAGTGATTTTTGTTAATGAACAGATTTAAAGCCCATGGGGACGCAACACTAATGATGAATAACCACGCCATCATATGAGCAATTTTGCGGTAAAATCGGATCGTAGGAAGTACATCAATAGTGATTGTTTTAAGACGCTGTACGTCTTCTTGAACTGCTTTTTTATAATCTATTGCATTCATTATTTACTCTCCTTTAATAATGCTTTTTGCATGTGATGTGTTGCGACCCTTCATTATTTTTGAATCCGTGTCATTCGCCTGAATTTTTGTATTGAGTTCAATCGCCCCTTTTGTCGCACCTATCTCATTTTTTTGTGATGTAATCCCAGCTTGTACTTTGTTTTGTAACGCTTGGGCTTTGTCTTCATTAAAGCCCACATCATGTTTAGAGCTTTGTGACTCCAAAGTGTTTTTATTGTTTGAGTAGTTGGAATACAGCTCTTTGTCCCTTGATTGGATGGCATTACTTCCTGCACCAAAGCGAGCTTCAGGGTTAATTTGATGGCCTGTATTGCCATAGGTATCAATGATTTTATTACGAATGCCTTCATCAGAAACAAATTGATTAGCAAGGTTTGATAAAGTTGCCTGAGCATTAGGATCCCCTGAATGACCGTACAGGTAATTACGTTGTTCTCTTCCCACCTTATCGGTAACATACTCTTGAAACATTTGATCCATGTTTTGATTAATGGTCGCACCGCCTGATTCAGTAACACTTTTAGCATGGGCAATACGCTCTGCTTTTGAATAATTCTCATCAAGACTACTCGATATATTTTGCGCTTGTCGCAGATCAGAGGCACCCTGCGATAACAAGCTGGCACCTTTTGAATGAGAGCTATCCAGGTGATGAGTCTGACTAAAGTTCTGCATGAAACTGTAATCACTTCTAAAATCCTGCATTTGTTTGGCATCAAGCACTTTTTCATACCCATCATTAGAGCGTTGCGCGGTTGAATCTGACTTTTCATAATTGGCTCGAGCATAAAGGCTGCCATCCGCACCAGTAAGAAGACTCACGCCCTTACCTATAAGTGAGTGTTGAGAATTAACACCTGCCTGGGCTGTAACTCCTGCACTGACAATACCCGTAAGCGCCTGCTCAGTACTCACTCCAGTTCTTTGGGCTACATTACTTGCCATCCCAAGCACGTTTGATACGGCACTTTGTACCTGTGAGGTATCACTTTCAGATACACCATCACCTAACCGAATATCCTTGCCCGAAAGATTGGAGAATTGGGTTAATTGGTTCAAACCTTGCGACACCAAAGAACTGAATTGTTTCGACTTGGAGGAAATGGCCTGGGTATTCATTTCTGCCGCATCGCTTAACATGCCATTAATGGCCTTATTTGAATTAAGAGAGTGTGTACCGCGCGATATGGTGCTTGATGCATCAATCACATCATTGCCATCACGGGTTCTGGTTACTGTAGCCCCAGAGTCGAGCATACGCGTGGTATTTCCTGCCATGGATGTAAAATTCGAGTCATGTTTATTGGCGGATAGGGTATTACCTGTTGCATTGTAAAAGCTCGTTTGCCCAAGGCTAAAACTGGCATTTGCCGCTTCACTGGCCGCAGCCATTGAAGAGCTTTGGACTCCTGAAACCATCGATTGTGAAAGGGAATTAAACGTTTCGTCAATTCGCTTAACAATACCATTAGCAAGCCAGGGAATAAATAACATCATATAACCTGCAACACTTGCTACCTCACCATGTAATTGCTCCACATTATCTAAGTTTGCAAGATTCAAGGCTCCATAGTTGGAAGTAACACTGCTTCCATAAAAGGCCATGGCAAAATTAAGAATTGCAAACAATGCTGGCCATAGTTGCAATGACAAAAAGAACATCAGGTAACTTTTTAATCCGTTAATGCCATTATAGGCAATAGCGAATAACACGATGAGCGGGAATAAGGCCATTAATAACATCATGACCACGCTATGAAAGAAAGGCCATATCCAGGCAGCCTTTAATCCAGCCAGCTCCCAGGCGTAACGCTGTTGTACTTGCGATTTAGTAAATTCATGGCTCATAATGCTAGCACTTGAATTAAGATAAGATTGATAATCACTAATGCCATCTTTAATCACATTGAGCATCATCGCTTGTAAAAAAGCATTAGTCCCTGTGGTTTGAATGCCTTGATAGTAATTAAAGGCATTGTTTAGGTGGGTATCAAATAATTGTTCGTAATTAGTCCCTTTAGGCTTTCCAAATAAATTAATACCAAAAATCGTGTAAGCGTGCTCTATCTCTTTATTAAGGCGAGTCTTTAAAATTGGAGTAGCCTCAGCACAACTTTTGTTATCTCTCTCGCCATTCTCATTAGCAACATAAGTTCTTCTGATTTTAGAAGGAGATGCTGAAATGGACTCCCAAATATTAGTGCTTTCTTTAAGCTCTGTAGGAGATAACACATGATTTAAATAGACATCACCTACCACACAACGTTTAAAATACATGGTTAAATCAGCTTTTAACACAGGATTTGTCACACGAAAATTACGTGATTCTTGAATGAGGCGTGAACCAAATAAAAATCCGGTTTTAGTATACTGCACGCTTGCTGGTGCATCGTTAAGCGTTGAAAATAAACTATCAAAAATTTGCGCCAAGCCATAACCAAAACAAGTAAAACCTTGTGCCACAAAAGCAAATACTAAAGGGACATTTGCTACAGGGTAGTTTTTTTGAGTAGATACATCGACAATGACTACAGTTGTTTTAGGAATAATTGCTATATTTAACACTAACATGTACATCACAAACCACCTTACAATCGTATTAGGATCGTAAGACTTAAAAAACCGAAGCGCTGCAACGAATAAACCAAAAGCTGCTGCCATCCCCAGAAGGTTCATGAAATTGGAACTGTCCATGAATGCGGCTATTATATTGAATAATTGGAAAAATAAATCGCCGCAATCTAATACATAAATCGTTAAATCCATTTCTTACTCCTTAACCCAGTTCTTGCGCAACTCGCGCTGCCACTTGTTGTTCAATATGTTGTACGTTATTAATTAGAGTAAATTTTTGTTGCAACTTAGTTCCAATCTCAGGATCAAGCCTTGCAATTTCAGCTCGTGCTTTTGTTATACGTTTACTAATGTCCTTAATTAACTCTTCATTAAACTCACTGCTTGCTGTGACATTGCTTACTTCCTGTAAGAGCTCATTAAGATATTGTTGTAAGACATCCTGTGCAATCAAAGTGGAAAGTTCTGACAAATCAACAATGGAATCACCATATTCGGTGCTGAGCATCACCTCCGTGAATTTAACTACAGGTATATGAACCATCGAAGCAAAGGATGCGATTTCATTAACCTCTTGGTCAGAGGGAGAAGTCTGTCTTAAAGCCTCTTTGATTTTGTTAATTAAACTGCTCACCTTAAAACGCAGAGTATTGTCTTTAGCGATGGTTATTTCTTTCAAAGACACAGTCATGCATCCGTCCTTATCACCACATTCCCAAATTTTGGCTTTATCTAAACCGCCATCATCTCGTCCAATCAATGCCTTAACGAGATTGCGACTGTTGGCCAAAGAAGGAACGTTTTGAACATGACCATTTTTATCGATAATTACAGTCCCTGTAAGGCTCATGATCAATTCACATAACTCATCATCCGAGGATAAAAAGGACTTGGATTTTAAAAGCGTCCAAACAATATTTTTGTTATAAACCACTTGTTTTTTCCTAACCGGATCTTTGCTTGCTGCCTCCATCGCTGCATCATGTTTGGGACCTGAACATTCCATACGTGCCTGAACATAATCAGAGAAAAATCCCTCTTTCCCCATAGTCCCCTGATCTTTACAGATTTTATCTTGTGATGCCTGGGTTTTAGGCCAAATCCCACCCAATGCATTTTGTGATAATTCACACGAATTGATGCTGCTGTTATTAGCAAATTGTTCCACACTGCGCAAAGTATCTGTAACGTGCTTTATTTCAGGAACAGTCGTTGCAAGTGCCAAATCAAAGGCATATGAGGTGCCATTAGTCATAATGGATTTTTGCAAAGCGACCATATTATCCTTACTTAAAAAACTCATACTTCCCATGTACAAATCTATCCCGCCACATCCTGCACGATAACTGGGTAAGTCCAGTTGTATCAGTTGGTATTGTCTGACTTGGTTGCGGGCAAATAACGAACCACCTGCGTACGATCCCGCTGCCTGTGAATAGTAAGCTCCAGGATTGGTTGCATTGGACATATACCCCAAATTATTAAAAAATGTGCCTAAATCATTATTAATCCCTGCATTAGATTGTCCTGACAGTAAAAATAATAAACCCAAAAATGAACTCTTCATCATGAATGACTCCCTTCGTATTCACCTACTTTTGTCATAATCAGTTTCATCCGCTCCAAAAGCTCTTGTTTACCCAGCTCACCAAAAGCTACGGGGTACAGTGCCTTAGTGTTAGGGTTTGCAATAAACAGTGCGGGATATACGACAGGCTTTCCTTGGTAGGCCAAATCAATCATCTCTTGAGTTGCAAACGATGCATTTGGAAACTCAGGTATCGTCTCCCCATTTAAGCTAATGGCCTCAATGTTCCAGTGGTTGGCATCGACAAAGTCTTTCACTACAGGGGAAAATTGGACGCAATGAGGGCATTTATTCGAGAAAAAAAACACTAAAACATGCTGGCTTTGAGAGGCATTCTTCGTTACAGGTTTTGGATTTTGAGACGCGTTCTTTGTATCAAAATGCGAGTTCATGAGTTGATTTAAAGGATTCAACACCACCTCTTTAGCATACCCCAATTGAGAACACGCCAACACCAATAGGATTACTATCGTTTTCATTATAAATCTCCTTTTGCGAAATCAGTTGCTACTAAATAAAATTGTCGTGTCAACATGTCTTGGGTTACAAGGCCATAAGACACGGGACGTGTTCGCTTGGTTTTGGGGTTCACTAAAATTAATGCTGGGAAAAAACGGATATTTAATTGATGTACTTGTCCTCTATCCATGCGCGAATTGGGGAATCGAGGGTCTTTAACACCATCAACGCTTACAGGAATCAGGTTAATCCCATAGCGCTTCGAAAAATCATCAATAATGGCATTTTCTTTTTGATCGTAAGGATTGCTGCCCCGATAAAAATACAAAAGACCATGAGTTTTTGCTAATTGTTTAAGAAGTAACGACTCTTTTTTAGCCCTTAACTCATCAGCAACCTTAACGCCCAAATTATTAGAAGGGTGTGTGGTTTCATAACGAAATTCGGGGTAATACAACATGGTTTTTTCAAAAAGCCTTGATGTATTTGTTGCGCGAGTGCTCCAAAAATCCTGTAGCGCTAAGTAGCTTCGCATGTTTTCAACGTTCTGAGCAGTCATTGCTTTATGCCATGCCTCACGTGTGTAATAAGCGATAACCGCATCTTTTTGCTGATAACTTAATTGAGAAAATGGCCGCCCTTGGGGTTGTGTTTTTTTCTGAATCACTGGCAATTTGGGCAGGTTATACCACAGAAATCCTGGTGGCTTTTCAGCATGAATAATCTGAGCAAGAAGCAAACCCATAACCATAAAAATAAGTTTAATCATGAGCGCGCCCCTCCTGTTCCATTTGTTCAATTGCTTTAGAGGCTCTTGATTCCATTTGCGTTGGATTTTTAGGTTTGGCGCGTGATTCAAATTCTTTAGTAAGACTTGAAAGATCGAGATTTTGAATAGAAATTCGCGCCAATTCCTCTGGTGTAATACCTCGACAATTAGCCCCATTCGTTCTGCGTCCTACCCAACCAAAATTAATCCCTAATTGTCCAAGCCTGCCTTGAACTTGAATAATACTTGCTAGTTTTGATGGGAAAACACACCAGGATTGTTTGTGTTCAAGACATCCTGTGAGTTTTTTATAATGAGCACAATAAGTTCCAACATAGTGCGCCCGCCCATCAATGATTGAATTGGCAAGCGATTTTTCTTCCTGGCGACAATTTAAAAAACGAGCATGCCCACCACAACAATTGCCAATCCCTAAGACTGCAATACGACATTGATTATTAGTACCTGTAAAAATTGAAGCATTCCCAGAGCCAATTTGTTTGGCTGATACATCATCTGAAGCACCTGCCAGTGTGCCTAATTGCGACACCCCTTCACCAAAATCATCTCCATTAGTATCTGGGGTGGGTAGGCACGCCCCATTGTTACAAGGCAGCTTATGTTCTGATACTTGGCCATCCGCATCCTCAATGACACGTCCTGACTGAATCATTTCCTCTGAATTAAAATCAACAGTCACAGGATTTGTGTCTTGCTTTCGTTTATCATCAAGAATGTGTTGTGCTGTTTCATTAGTTTCTGAGGCCTTAGCCCCCTCTTCTTTCAATCGAGATTGATTAAGATTGGACTCGGAGGGATGGTCGGTGAAATTATTTAAATACTCAGCGGGAGCTAATTGACCTAAACCCGACATGGCATTAACTCCAGCATTTAAAGCAAGGGCACGACCTTCACTGTAATCATCAGCAATAGCACTGTTACTATTCAATAGTACCGCTAACAGCAACCATTTATTCATGAATTCACCCTTGCCGTATCACCAAATCGTGTCACTTCATCCATTGCTCGTTCCATGGTGATGTTACCCAATACCACATCAAAGCTCTTTTGGTTTACTGCCACAAAAGCTGGAACCTGTGTAATTCCATAACGTTCAAATGCTGTTGGATCAATTTGCATGGAACAATTAGGGACTTTTTTAGTGAGCTCGAAAATTTTGACTGCGGTGTCTCTCATGGAATCATTAACAAATCCATTTAATAGGACGGGTATTCCATGATGTGCTGCATCTCGTAATGTTTCTTCCAGCAAACGATTAGGCATGGAAAAACTTACAAAAACCTGATATTGGGTTTTTGCTAATGCACTTTGGCTTATAGCCCCTATCAAAAATAATGTGAGTAATCGCATAGCCACCTCAAAGATACGTACAGTTGCGTTTGCGCCACAGTAAAAAGCCGTACTGTTGTGGCGTATGGGGTTTTATTTTTCCTGCCTCCCAGCCTAGTGTGCTGTAACCAAAGGGATAGCAATGCGCACCATCCATCACTTGATTCACTGGCTCATAGCGATAACGTGATTTTGGCAAAACAGGGACGGGGTGTGCGAAACATACATTGCCATTTATCGGGGTTGAGTCTTCTATAAGAAGTTCACGGTGTAATTTAAAATTCATGCGTTCAGCAAGCAGTAAAGCGGATTGTGCAGGGGAACTTGGCGCATTAATATGACCATTCATAGGAAACATACTGCCTTGTGCGCCTGCACACCAAAACAAGGCATCTAAAGAATGTTTCGTAGTACTTGACGAAATACTGTCGGCAGCACAAGCCGCTTGAGCTACAGGATTAGAAAACAATATGGCCTCTGGATTCAATACAAAACTCATACTTGAATTACGCCAGCTTGGATCAAGCTCTGTCATATACGCCACATCAAAATCACCTCCCTGAAGACAACCCGCAGAAGTAATGAGATTAAGCCAGGCAATCAATGGATATTTATACCAATGCACATGGTAAAAGGCGTGTGAGCTGCCTTGACCGTCCGAAAGTTTACCACCCCTACCCTGCTTTACGCCTAAATTTAATTTATGCCCGCCTAAATTGACCAAACAATAAGGCGTGTCTGTGACATCAACTAAAGAAAAGGGCTCCCAAAATCCAATGTTAAGCCCGACTCGATTACCACATAGGCCAATCGGATTTTTTGGATTGGGTGTATCTTTTAAATCATTACTGCGTGCTACAGGTGAATCGCCAATAGTTAATGGGAAAAGGCACTTCCAGCACACCTTTAAAGGATTAACAAAGGTTCCAGTACACTCTTTTCCAAACGCAGCACCGTGAAGCAAAACCAATAATAGTACCAGCCTAAAATGCATGACCGTCCTCCCCTATCCGAAACTCCATGATTTTCAATGAATCATTTTCTCTTGTTACCAAAGCCGGAACATGCTCAATTTTAAGCTTTTTCGTAATGCGCGCTTCTTGATCGAAATAAATGGTTTCATTGATGCCACGCTCAGCATCAACCACACTGCCACCCGTTAAAATCCACTGAATTTCTGGATAGTGCGTGCGAATTTGTTCTGCAAATGCTCGCTGCGCCAAATCATCATAATTAAGAAACACCCAAACAGGATTGTAGGAGGGCAGCTGATTTAAGGCATTCACACTCATGCCCCGTTGCAAAACTACCCGTCCTTTCTGATCAACGACATTTTTTTCAAGCGTTACAACGGGGGTATAGTAGTGGGTCAGTGTAGTCTCAGTTCTTACTAACCCTAACGCTCGTGGGCGCTTCACTTGTTCATCTACTTGTTTTACCCATGCATTTTCAATGGCGTTTAATTGCCCATTTTGATCAAAGGTATTTAATCGCTCATAAATCAACGTGAGTAAGCTTTTTTCAATCACTGGGAATGTTTGACCTAATCTTCCTAATGATTTCGCTTCAATGCCACCGCTTAAAAAAACAAAGGTTGAAAAAAATAAGAACCTGATCATCGACCACCTCGCATTTTTTTAACAATACGCTGTGCAATCTCAGAAGTAACATCGGCAGACGTTGCCAAGGCCATCTCCTTTTTGATTACTATGGCATGATGTTCTTTTGCGTAGTCATCAAGCGACTCTTTCACGGCTATTGCAAATTGATTGCTCAGTTGTTTCGTCTTTTTTTCTGTTGTGTTTTGATGACTCAATTGAGTGACAAATTGCTTCAGCACCACCTCTTTATCAAAAGTCACAACAGGTGTTTGATGAATGCTATAAAGCAAGGCGCAAGCGCTCAATAAACTCATTAGAAGAGCCGCCCCATACATTCCGTAAATGGCTTTTATTCCGTGCATAGCTCTTCCTTGTAATTAAGGGAAGCCACTTGATACACCGCAGCATCAAGAGTCAACCCCTGCTCTCTTAACCGCTCAATGGCTGCAAATTCCTCTGCATTGGATGAAAACAGAACGCGCGTAAAGGGATCGGCGAAATAGCGATGAAAAGTATAGGCGTTACCGTATTGCACCATAATGTTTGAAAAACCTTGAGATCCCGCTTCACCAAAAGATTTGATGAGGCGCTGCTGTTGTTCATCAAAGGCTTGTGGGTTTTTTTGTACGTATTCTTCAAAATTCCCCTGGCGCAATATAAATTTAGTATCGCTGGATGCTGCAACGGCTTGACCTTGAATAGAACCGGTCATATCAGCCAACTGCTGAAAGATAACTCCAAATCCACCATTGTATTTTCGAGCAGTTCGAAATCCTTGTTCAATAAAACGTGCGGCAATCGGGTTAGATCCTTTAGCAATGAAACGCCAAGCTTCATCGATGAGACATAGTTTTCTTGTCATTCGGTCAGAGTGATAGAACTGCCCTTGGATGATCACAATCATCACAAACATAATAATGGTTAGGAGTTCTGGATTATTTTCAAATTCCCCCATCTCAAGCACCACAAAATCTGGGTTTGATAAAAATGGAGTGTCGCTATTGAACATATGCCCATAAATGCCGTCTCGCCCAAATTTTTTTAAATGAACGATTAAGTCGCTGATACGGGTGTCGTTATTAGATTCGGGTTGTTCCAGCATCAACCGTAATTCATTTAATACATCGTCCATGCACGTTTTATTACCGTATTTTTTCCAACACGTAAGAACGGTTTCTAATAAATAATCATTTTGAATGCTTGAAATGGGTTCATGAGGGCTTGCCATAATGGCCAATAAATCACGAATTTGAGTGTAGTTATTCATCACCTTACCGTTGATTTCTACTTCCCCATCAAAATCAAACAAAGTAAACGGATTAAGCGTAATATTGGATGCATTAAGATAAGTTCCTCCCACAAGTTCACACATATGCTTGTAGGAATCACCCAAATCAATAACAAATATCTTTTCACCTTGTGCCAACCCATTAAGCAGGCGCCACTGATTTAATAGGGATTTACCGGAACCAGGAGAACCCACGGTCACAAAGTTATAATTACTAATCGGTAGATTCTTTCCATCAAAAGTATCAACGTAAGCCAATTGATGACGGTAGGTAGGCAACAACATCCCTTTAGGTGAGCCCTTAAAGTCAGCTATCAAAGGAAGCATATTGGCGCAAGCTCCATGATTTAATCGTTTTGTATGCGCCATTAATTCCAAAGGCTCAAACATCCCCTCGCTTAAGAAAAATGGGAGACTTGCAAGATACCTAAGCCATGCACCCATTGGCTTTTGTGATAACTCAAACCCAAACTCGCGGTACGCACTGATGGTTTGTGCTACATGCTTACGTTCTTGCTCCTTATCAGTAAACAACATCACATTATAAAAAGTTGGATTTAAGGCTAAATTACCTTTATTCATCTCATCATGGGAATACTTCCAGTCCTTCAGCTCATCTAAAAGCTTGGGGTTTAACATGCGTTGTACGGCATTATTGCTTTTAGTGAGCGATTCAACCTTGCTTTTAGCTTCATTTTTAACGGCGTCTTGATTGGCTCCTCGTATCGTAAAACTGATAAGAAACGGACATTGAATTCCTTTATCTGGATTAAAAATATTGGCAAACAAATCAGGTTGAGACCAAAGTGCAAAGGTTTCTGGCCACTTCTCAACCATCAAACTCACCACACGAGAGTGTTTTGGCACCCCGTCAGAATCAACCACTTGGAAATCGACTGAATCATCATTCACAACAACAGTAGTGTTTGGACGAATCATCCCCCTTGAAAGAGAAATACCCTGGTTGTCATCACACTCAGGCCAGGCAATTTCATCCAAATTAGGTGAGGTAAACACGCGAAGCAGCGTTTTAAAATCAGCACGAGCTAAGCGTGCATGATGGTAACCCATCACTGTTAATTCTGATTCAAAATCAAGACGGGACTCACATAATGTATGCGCTGCCTCTTTACGATTTTTTGTTGAAACAAACAAATAACAACGATAATCGGCTAATTGTGCCGGAATATTACGCTTGTTTTTATAACCTGATTTAACCGCATTTAAATGGTAACGAAGACTCATGCGCGCAATGGACTCATAAATTCCACCGCGCTTTAAAATGTCCTTAAACCCTCGGAACAAATCTTGTGATACATAATGATGCTTATACAGCATCACTGTTAAATCAACCCCATCAGGAAGTCGATGCTTCAACAACTCAGCATGTGCTTTAACCCGAGCAACATCAGCTCCAGAGCCAGGAGCAAGATACAGCCCAAAGCCCATTGTTTTTTTATTAACAAACACGTCCTCATCCAAAACAGCATCATAGGGCAACAGGTGCTCAAACATGGCCGTATCTAATGACAAGCTTTGATTGGCATGCGCCCTACTGTTTAAAGATTCTGGAGCCTCAACCTCTTCTCCGAGAACCTTTGCAATTTGATAAAAGGCTTTTCTTCCCAAATCCCGAATGTGCGACATCATGCAGTTTCTCCCTCGTGAATTTCAGGTACATAAACTAACTCGCCCTGATGTTTTACCTTGTTGTTGTCAACGTAGGGTGCAATCCAAACACGTCTGGTTTTTACTTTAAGTAAAGGCACTGGGGTTAGTGGTGTTCTTCGAATTACCTGGATTGAACCCCCTTCTGTCATTGCATTGACCTCCTCCATCGACAAACAACCATCCCCTGCTGTCTTATTACAACTAAATTGTGAGTTCATGCTGGAGCAACCGGTAAGAATGCTTACAGTTGCTAAAAGTAAAATTCGGATTAATTGATTCATTGAGATGCTCCTGATGAGGCTAATTCTTGACCCAACTGCGCTTGGTTAATTTGTGACAGGACTTCATCAGGAACCAGAGGATCTTTATTTTCAGCCTGTTCATGATGACGTTGCGCTGGATTTTGCTCTGGCTCGTCCTGAAGAAAAAATCCGTCCTGAAAAACAATATCCACAAGATTACCACTGCCTACCTGAATGACAGGATGATATTGCTCAGCTCGTTTAATGTAGTATTGAGATAGGGTATCTGCCGCTTTTGATGCCCCACCCAGCGCTGCAAATGGACCAATATTGCTAGAAGGAACTATCGAAGTCGCCCCACCATAAGCCCCAAAATTTTGAACGGATTGAGCATATTGAGCCGCTTGCGCAACCCCTGCCAAACCTCCGCTAATACCAGCCCAGGTAACCACCTTGCCATCACGCATCAATGGAATGCCTTTAATGCCAACCTTTCCACCAAAAAAAGCCCATCCCGTGACTGCTTTATCGATAATAGGACTGTTATCATAAACACAAGAAATTTTAGTGAGCTTCACATAGGCTCTCTCGCTTGAGATATCCCCATAAGCACTACCCGTAACAAAACAGCCGGTTAAATGGGAGTGTTTCCCATTGGGTAATGTACCTGGGTTGATGATTTTAAATAACATGACACCGTGGTTTTGGTTCTGCGCATCCACTGAGGCATCCGCATCAACACCACCTAAAACTACTGCTTTTGCAAAGGTTCCGCTTGGCACATAGTTCATCGGATTTTTAAAATGGTTCCTGGTCTTCAGCCTTTTGCTTTGAAAAGACACTGAATTAATACGCTGTGGCTTATTCAGTCGAGCCATTTGGCCTGGCATTGGATAGTAGGCATCAGTAGCTGTTGGATTAGTTTGTAACACGCTATTAGATGCCAATACAGGCTGATTCGTAGTATGTTCAGCACTCTTAAGCTCAGCGTCAATCTTTACGCGCGCCAGTTCTTGAGTCATCGTTTGGGTTAATTTGGCGGTTTGCTCCTCATTTTGCTTTTGTAGATTTTTTATTCCATCAACCAGCGTTGCCATTTGTTTTTTAAGACTATCCAGCTCTAACTGCTGGCTCGTCATAGCACTCTCAGTATCCGCCTCGCTAAATTGAGCGTCCATGGCGCCTGTAAAATCCAATGGTTTATCTACGTGTCGTGGTTTATGCCCCCCTTTGGAAGCAATCAGGATAAGTGCCAACAATAAAACACCACCCAATCCAACTCCTGCAAATCTCAGAATTTGTTGTTTTTTGAGTAACCCATTTAATTTGATTTTATTAAGCATGACGCTGCTCCTTTACCACATAAATCTGCTGCGTCCCTTTAGGTGCAATAATGTTTTGGCTAAAGGCAACGGCACGAGTCCCAGTATCTTTAAACCATGACTCATCAAGAGTAACAGGCTTGTTGGAACGGTTATAAATCGTCATGATTTCACCAGCATAAGCTTCCCCAATAAATTGTTTCGATACTTTAAAGGTAAGTTCTTTATTAAATGGCCTGTAACTTGAAAAAACAGATTTAACCCCATAACCCAATGGCGTTTGATTATTCATCATTGCCTGAATCACTTTAGTGACTGTTTCATCACGAGGAGTTTTCTCCTCAAACTGGCGCGCTTTAACGCTTGCTGTTTTAGGCAATAATTGGATGGTTTGACCTAGTCCATCAATAGGTTTTACAGTTAAGGAGAAATGGTGTCCGGCTTCGGTTGTAAAAAATACGGTAAATGGCTCCGTGCTTACTAAATCCAGGTACACGCTGTTGTCATCGCTTTGAACTCGTAACGTGTCTTGCGGAAAATGAGTTTTTACAATCGTGTCGTTGGCAACAAATACTCTATTGTAATTGTTTTTACTCAATTCAACGGTAATGTCTTCATTGTCGGAAAACCCATGGACTTTTGTAGCATTAGAGGTCAAAGCCGTGAATGCCAAAATTAAAAATAAGAATGTGTTACGCATGATGCTCTCCTTTATCTTCTACAAATCCAACAATCGTTAATTTACCTAGTTGGTAGCGATACTGAATTTGGTACGTTTTTTCTGAAAGCTTAAGCGCACGATAGCCTACATAGCGTTGCAATTGGCCTTTGACCCTACTGATCAAATGCGAGCTGTCCGATTGCACATCAATAATGTCAAAGTGGCTCGCCATTTTTTTATCTTTAATTACATCCATTTCTTTCTTAAGCTTTTTCTTAAACTGAGAATAAATAGAAGAATCAATGTAACTTAAAAGCGTGCCATGATTTCGCTCTACATTTTGTGGGGTTACATTTAATCGGGTATAGATGAAGTTCTGGGTCATTAAATTCAGGTAATGTTCATCAACAGACGTCTCACTAATAACGTACCCACTCGTATTACCAAATGGCACTACTTCTCTTTTTTGATGGCCTAATGAATAGTAGGTCAAGCAGACCAATATAATGTTGCTCATCATCAATCCTAAAACAAGCACCACCATGAGACTGAGTCGTCTTGAAAGTCGAGACAACTTACCTTCTTTTACCTTATAGTCCATGAGACTCTCCTAACTAATCCAATACCGCTTATGGGATGGCGGTAAATCTCTAATAAAATATTGGGTTACAGCATGGGGAAAGTACCAATACATCAGTATCAACAGGTAGCTTGGGGGATTGCCCTTTATCATCTTACGAACCCCGAAGCGCACGCAAAAACCCACAAGCACCACTAAAATTTTGTTAGAGGACACCATCACTAAAAAAATCGTCAATCCACCAATGATGAGATCATCAAGAGTTAATCCGATGTAGCGTTTTGGCTCATCTAAATGACGCAATATTTGGTACAGTTCCTTATCCATATCAGTCCCCTAGAATGTTAAAAACATTCCAGTAATGGTTGAAATAATCGCCATCACAAAAAATGCAGGGATAAACGCTTTTGGATCATGTTTCATGGCAGCCCAAAATCCACCCACTAAAAAGGATGCGGCCACTAGAACAGTCCAAACCTTTCCGTCTTTACTTAACGTTTTTCCAATAGAGCCGCCAATTAATGTCTCAACAATATCCCCACTTTGACCCGTTGCATTTGCTATAGATGAAACGGTAGAAAGAAGAAACATCGATGCCATTAAGGCGATGTTTGATGCTTTTCCTTTTGTTTTTATTGCTATTTTTTTTATCATATTCATTGTTTTCCCCTGGTTTTAAGTAAAAAAATCCCTTAAGCCTCTAAAAGGCTCAAATTTTAATCTTTAAGTGTGAAATTAAGAGCGACTACACCTTTAGCTCAATCTATTTTTTCGCTTTCAACAACCGATTGGTTTCACGCATTTCTGCAATTAACACATCCAGTTTCTTCTCAATATTCGCGGACTGATTGAGCATGGCTGCAAATTGCAATGCATTGAACTCAGTTGGTTTTTGATAACTTAATCCCCTGACAAAACCTGGCATTTGGTCGTCAAGCTGCTCTAAGAAGCGCAAGGATGATTTGCCCACTGCATCAGAATTGACTGCCAAAGGGGTAGCATTTAAGGCACAGGCACCTAATAAGCTTACTGCTATTAGGATTCCTTTTGTTGTTTTCATTGTTCTCTCCTTCTGATTGCCTTTAAATAAATCTAAATTAAATGCCTTTGTATCTATCAACAGTTCGCTTTCATTAATCTGATGTGTTATCTGGTTCTTGCCCTACATTTTTGGCATCCAGCTCGCCTTGAATCAGAATGACCTCAGCAAGATATGGCTTGATGTTTGAAGCCAGGAGTGCACAATAACTTCTGTTGTAGCTTATTTCCTTTAATTCGTTTTGGGCATAGACCAATGAAACAGAAGCACTTTGAACCTTATCTCTTGACAAGGCATAACCTGCGGACTGCACATAGGCTGCTGCAATCCTGACATCACCTGCACACAAATCACTGTCATGTACTTTAGCTATCTCGTTTAAATGCTCGGCTACCCTTAAGCTTTGTCTGCCTAAATGTTGATTGTCTCCGTTTGCAAAAGAGGCCTGGGATACCATTAAGATCATGATAAATCCTGCAATTAGCGTATTGTTCATTGACTTACTCCTTTTATTAAAAAATTCCAGCTAATGTTTTTACTAAGTCGTGCTCTAAAGCCGGTCGTGCTTCTGCAAAACGCAGATTGACTTTATCGGCATTAGATACAACTCTTGTGCGGTAACGTTGGTAATCACTGTGCTTGCTTGATGTCTGGTAAGTACCCGAAGCTGAACCGTTTTGAAGAGTGGAATTAAACTGCTCATGAACTGCGCCCTTTCCTACTCTTTCAGAGATTTGTATGTCGGTAATCATGGTGTAATTCACGGCTTTTACCAGAGAATCAGCAGCCAATCCTATTACTCCACCTGCCAATCCACCCGCAATCATTCCTGTGCTGGAGTGAGTAAAACTCCCCGCAGCAGTTCCAGCAACAGCACCCGCAACTGCTGAACCATAACCGCCACCTAATGCAGATTTACTGGCAGAAATACTCATTTTACCGACTTTAAGAATGTTGGCTTGTAAAAGGTAATGAGCAAGATTCGGCTGGTTTACCACTCGATACCCTTGATTACCTAGAGCGGTTTTTAATTGTGGCGTTATATCAATCGATTCATCCGATGTATTTTTGATGGATACGTAAATCGTTTTTTGAACCTTGGAAACAGGTTCGAGAAACACCGTCTCACTTTGTTTCGTGCTGACTTCCAGGGTGCGGTGCTCCAATGCCGTCTGTGTTGCAGCACAGCCGGTTAACACCGCAATCGTTCCAGCTAATAAGACATTAGAAATCATTTTTTTATTTGCGTTCATGCTTAATCCTTGTTTTCCTGAGTTGTATTTTTTAAAATACTAGGCAATGTACTGACATTGCTACTCACCAACCTCATCCAGAGGAATTGCATAATTTAATTCTGATATGGATCTAAATTTATTAAGATGATCTTCCAAACGTAAGGTTGCTTCCTGTATTTTTTTCCTATTTGATCGACCACAGGATTCTGACAAAAGACGATTCGCACTTTTTGATAACTGAATCGTTATATGAACTTTCCTGTAATTGTTATTTGATTCCAATTTCATCTCCATAAGATATAGCTATAGTCCTGAAAATTTACTTATTATATTGATTTTTATTTAACCCAAAAATTTAAAAAAAATGTTTATTAATAAGCACTAATCTAAAAATTGATGTAAACTTAAATAATTATTTAACTATATTACCCTTTACCGGGTACCCTGTAAAGGGTAATATGCAATTATGTCTATTATTTCTGAAGAGCAGCTTAAACATAGATTTTCATTAAATATGCGCCGTCTTATGGCTGGTAAAGCTATTAGTGAGAATGAACTAAGCAAAATTACTGAAATAAGTCAGTCAGCCATTAATAGAATAAAAAACGGGCAAGTTTGTCCTTCTTTATATCAGGCTACAATTATTGCACATGCTCTAGAAAATAAAATTGAAGATTTTGTTGTTGATATTCTCGATGAAAATCTTGAGGTTGATTCCAATTATATCCCCGTGATAAGCACAAATAACTTATTAGGGAACGAGCAAACAAAAATATTGGGTTTTGTTGAAAATAATATGAATTGGAAAACAAACACCCTCGGATTTAAAGTTGATAAAACCTTTGACTGTAAATTATTGAACAACGATAGCATTGTGATTTCATCAATAGATGAGAACTTATCATACATAGATGGAGACACTATCCTTTTTCTTTTTAACAAAAAATACATGATAGGAACCATTCATCAAGGCTCCATTAAACCAATAGATAATTTAGTAATGAAAATTGACTTAAAAGACTCTTCTATTGTAGGACGGGTTATAAGCTTAGAAACAAAATATATTAAAGACAAACACACTGTTCTTTCTATTTTAGAAAAATTCAATGTTAATACTTTATCAAATATTGTCAGCTCTATTACTAAATCATTTAATTTACATCCTGCCTAGAATAAACATTATTCGATTCATCATAATTTATTTCCCATTTAATTGGAGAAAAATCTGTATCCCAATCAATAATATCGCTTTTTTCTTCTCTTTTAATGATCGTTATCAATGGTTTGGTAATAATAGAATATACGACAATCTCATAAGTTATCTTCGTAAAATAGGAAACCAAAATAAACTTCATCATATGTTCTATTGGCCATATCCCATAAAAAGATAAAAAACAAAACAGCATTGTGTCTGAAATTTCTGAGATAAGAAGAGATTGAAAAATTCTTTTAAATAATGACCTACCTTTGTTCTTAATTTTTAATTTTTGAAAAATAAAGGAAGATAAAAAAAATGATACTGTAAATGCTATAGTTGAAGCGACATAAGTTCTAAGCATTCCAGAGAAAACTGATTCAAAATCGTGCTGGAGCTTCCAAAATGGTGATGGAGGTAAAATTATAATCAAATAAATACAAATATCGAATAGTATTAACGATGCTATACAAGACAATAAAATTCTTCTTGCATTTTGATACCCATAGATATCCGTTATTATATAATCAAAAATATAGCTAAATGGATAAACAAGCATTGCGCCTGTTACCGTAAATCCACCTATACTTATCAACTTTGTTGAGAGAATGTTACTAAGTAATATTACAGTAACAAATAATATTGATATTAAAACAAGATACTTATATCTTGATAGTGAGTTTGCCAAGCTAAGTTTATTTAAGCTTTTAGATGCAAAAATTGTCCCAATGAGATACGCATCTTTCCCTGAAAAATTATTCATAAAGTCAGGATTTTTAGCAACATCATCATAATCCAATTTTGATGGCTTCTTGTGGCCACTACCTATTGGGGTATAAAGTAAGTTGTCATTTATAAAATCAATATTTAACTTATACTTGTTTTTGTTCATTTTTTTCTTAAAGCAATGTAATAATAGGGTGGATACTTTATTTCATCTATATAATTTATTTGATCTTTTTTATCTCCTAAAGGTAAATAAGTTTCTAAATGATCAAAACCAACCTCTTCTGCAATTTCCTTAATACAGATTTCACTCCAATAAAAATCTTCAATTTCACAATCTATATTTAACAATTTTATTTTAGCAAGATCCCCATCATATTTTGGCGGTTCACCGATACTTTTCACCGTTAGATAGTTGCGAACATATAAATTTTTAGTTCCACTAATAATCACTAAATTTCCAAAATTTTCCAGAGAGTTATAACATTTCATAAGCTCTGTCTTAATTTCCTCTTTTGATGACATATGAAAAAACATCAATATCGAAAATATCGATGTATATTTACTATACTGATATAGTTCTTGTTCACGTTCATTTTCAAAATAAAGGGAATTTTTTTTATTACTATTTTTTCTTGCATTATCTATTGCATTTAGATCTATATCGCATCCATTAACTTTTTTGCAAAAACCGCTCAAATAATTGGTAGATCTTCCAGAACCACATCCTAAATCTAAAACGTAGGTTAGATCGAGATTATACTTCTTGGCGAATTTTTCTATATCCCTAAATGCAAGAAATCCTGTACCTCCAATAGCACTTTGTTTATATTTTCTAATTTGATCTTCATTAAATTTTAACATTCTATAGGTATACTCATTAAGGAGTTTAAATTATAACTTATTCAATCTACGGTATAAGTTATTTGCTATTTGCTATTTGCTATTTGCTATTTGCTATTTGCTATTTTTCGTTAGTGTACGCGGCGCGTACACTATACTAACTCTTCTAAATATTTACCTAAATACTCAGTAAAATTGCTAATGTCAATTTTTTTAACCATGGTTTTTGACAATGAAATCCTTCCTTCACTGGTAATGCGAAATAAAACCTCTCCTGTTTTTCCTTCATAAACTCTTGAAGAGTTCCTATTCGTCTTAATGTTTGATAGATGCTTTTCTATCAGCTTGGTAAGATTATCTGTTCCAAGCCCCTCTCGAATTTTAGGAGCAAAGTTAATAATAGCGGCCAAATAATCATCCCCTTTGCTACACATCAAGGATAAAAAAGCTGCTGTCTTCGGCTTTACTTTTGTCATATCTTCTACTGCTTCCCAAACTTCTTTTGGTACCTTATTAAAAGACATTAGTTCACTAAATGATGTTTTTGGTATATTCAATCTTCTAGACAACTCGTTTTGACTAATATTCAAATCAGTCATTAATTTTTCATAAGCAACAGCCAAAGAGTAAGCAGATAAACTTTTTTTCTTATTTTCACTTGTTTGAATTACCAAACAACCAGCATCATCTTCATTTGTTATAACAGCTTTTAAATTTATATTGGAAAAGGAACATGCTCGCCATCTTCGTTCACCTGCAATTACTTCATATGAATAATCTAAAGAATCTATCTTTCTAACTATAGCTGGTTGCAACTGTCCATTTTGCTTTATATCTTCAGATAACTCTTCAATACTACCTAGTTCAAATCGATTTCTATCTGCATACTTCCAATTTCGACATTTTTTAGGATCAATTTCTATAATGTTAAAATTATCTTTATTTGCTAATTCTTTCTCTAATGAGTCGATCTGCTCCTTCAAATTTTTATTTTCTTCTATTTCTTTATTTGCAATATTTTTCCAATCTGCCGTATTATCTTTAATCAGAGCGCCAGTTACAGCCTGTTTTCTCATATCAATTTTCATCATTTTATCCTTATGCCTTTAAAATAAAATCAATTACACCAAGATATTCTACAGCTACCTTAGATGTTGGCTCATAATCTACAATCGATTTAGAGATGGCTGGGCTTTTACACTCCTTTACTTTTACACTCTTAGAAATAACAATAGGACAAAATTCATTGGGATAGGTTTCTTTTAAACTATTGATAATTGCGCTATCAAAGACCGTCATGGGTTTTGACATAGAATTACCTACAATCGCAGCGACTTTTAAATTATCTGCGACTTTTCTCATTTTTAAAACATCCACTTTATCAAACACATCTTGCATACCCCAGCTATCGTATAAATCAATAGTAAAAGGCATAACAACTTTAGTTGTTGCAGCTAAAATCGCATCAAACCAAGGAGAATCTGTGGGTATCCCATCACAAATTATTACATCATAAATAGTTCTATATACTTCTATTTTCTCTTTTAATCTAAACAAAAGATCTTGTGGGGGAATTGCATCCAAAACACCTCGCAATTCCTTTCCCGTAGCAATCACATCAAGATGATCATTGTATTTAAAAGGAGTACCATTTTTTCCGAGAAGAAGATCACTTGTAGATAATCCTATATTTGATGGCGATTTAACTAAAGATAAACTTAAATGTCCCTGAGGATCCAAATCGATAGCTAGCACTTTTTTCTTGTGAGTATTCGCCAAAATAAGTGAGAAATTGAATGATTGCGTAGTTTTTCCTACTCCACCCTTATTTGTAATAATGCTCCAAACATCTGCGGTTTTATTAGATATCTTATGATGAAGATCATCAACGTTACCCTCATTATCAGCCCAACTCTCTAATATCTTTAATGCCTGTACTGGTGCTTTTGTGTAATGTTTCTGATCCCTACCCATCATCCATTTTTTTATGGTATTTACTGAATACCCAGTTATTTCAGAAATATCAGATTGCTTTAATAAATGTGAGTCTCTTATTTTTTTTATTCTGTCATTAACGTCTAAATCTATAATTGCTTCTGTCATCATGATTCCTCGCTATTATATGTGTAGTTAATAAACAATTAGGAATTAACCAAACCATTTATTTGATGAAAAGGCTGTACTAAAGAACCATATTAGTTCTATTTAGGAACTAAATCAATATGATTGACACAATAAGTTCTGTTAGGATAATATGATTTTAGATATAATAAAAAATATGACTTTTTCCAATACAATGAGAAAGTTAGATGATTCAAATTAAGGGCAATAAGATGATGAGAGGGTATATAGTGAATTAAGAGCATTGAGGAAAAGTCTGCAAACTCTTCCTCAACAAAATATAACAATTAGCTCGGAACAAAGCTAAACACCAAAAATAATCAATGAAATTGAAATTTTTGGATCAACCACACTGATTAGTTTAGCTTTGTTCCCTATAAACATCAAGATTTTTTGGTGTAAGGGACATGTATAATGGGATTTTTTAATAAAAATAACAACTCGTTAGAACGAGTGAGTAGTAAGTCTTTTGCCCAATGGGCAACGGAGAACAAGCAATCCATCGAGGCTCGCTTGATTGATGAGGCAATTGCGTTTCTCAATGTTCATGGGGAAAACCTGCGAACACCGGTAAGCGGCCTAATCGTAGACAATCGATGGCATTACATTGATAAACCAGCTAAAAAACAAAGCTATCGCGCAACGATAGAATATAACAGCGATGGGATCCCTTATCTCGCATTGACCTATTACACCTTTCGACACGGTGGTCATTCTGAGCGCTTTGATAGCAAGTCCGTACTTAAAGCACTATGGCAAGAGGCGAGGGTAGGGCTTTTTTCATCACCCGCAAAGACAGCAATTAAACCCCGTATAGAACCCGTGCCAGAAATCAATCCCATTGACTGGATTGCTCGTGATAAAGAATCCTGGCAATCCATGACTGATACGGACAATAGTCACTACCTCAAACGAAAAGGGTTATCCGAGGGTATTATTCCAGGAATTAAACACGCCAAACATCATATTGCAGTGGCCATTATTGATACCCATAATACTTTTTTAGGTCTGCAACGTATTTTTAATGACGGTCAAAAACGCTTTACAAAAGGGTTATCTAAAAAAGGGCATTTTGCGCTCGTAGGTTGTCCTTCCTTACCTGAAAAAATAAGCACTATTCATGTATGCGAAGGGGTGGCAACTGCTGCCAGCATCCATCGTGCGATTGGTGAGCCTGTCTTTGCAGCTCTTGATGCCTTTAACTTACTCCCTGTATGTAAATCATTAAAACGCCACTATCCTAAAACACAGATTATTATCTGGGCTGATAATGACTGGCAAAAAGCCGATATTAAAACCAAATTTGGTAGGGTTTTAGGCAACACCGGACTCATTCAAGCTAACCGTACTGCTTTTAAACTAAGAGGCACCTTGGTCTGCACGCCTGATTTTTCAACATTCGATTCAGAACTGATTAAAGAGGCTACTGACTTTAATGATTTACATCGGTTAGACGGATTAAATCGCTTAGTCTCAACCATCCCCCAAAAACCAGATATCCATTTAGGCTTATGGCATGAATTACGACATTTTAACCAACATGCCCATGGAGCGGTGGCACCTGGTCAATTTAGAGATGGCGTAAAGCTATCTTATAACAGTCGTTATTTACCCAGTGATGTATTTAAACGAGAGGGCGTACATTTAGTGCGTTCTGCCATTGGTACAGGAAAAACGGCCATCGTAGAACACCTGGTGAAACAAAACCCTAAACAATCTATTTTATTTACTACCCATCTTATTTCACTGGTGGAAAGTGCTGCTTCTCGATTAGGATTAACCAGTTATAATGAATGTGATAATTTTGACTTACAAATCGAACATCGCCTGGCCATTTGCCTCAATTCCTTAGGCAAACTGACAGCCGAAGGCTCACTGAGACACTATGATGTGGTCATTATTGATGAAATCGAACAGGTTCTTGCACGCCTGACTTCCCATATTGAACAAAAACCCCTGATATTTTCTGTACTGCAACACGTCATGACAAATGCCAAAAGTTTGATTTGCCTGGATGCACATCTATCTCAAGCAACAGTACAAATGGTTCAACGATTTTGCCCTAATCAACCCGTCACCATTCATTTTAACCGCTTTGAGCCAGGAAGCGCACGCCAAATTGCGTTTCACGACAGCCCAGAAAGCGTGCAAATGACCGCCATGCAGGCTTTAGAGCAAGAACAAAAAGTATACCTCGCCTTTAACTCCAAAAAGGAAGCCTTTAAAACCTATTCAGCGCTGAACATGGCCTTTCCTGAAAAGAAAGGTCTTTATATTTCCAGCGATAATGCAGGCGATGCTGAAAATCAGGCTTTTTTTAATAACGTAAATGTTGTGTCAAAACGCTACGATTACCTGGTATGCACCCCATCGGTGAGTACCGGTGTCTCTATTGATAACGGACATTTTGATTTTGTAGGCGGTGTGTTTAACGCCCAGGTCAATACCGCCAATGATTGCATGCAAGCCTTAGGACGAATCCGAAACCACAAAACCTTGCACGTTTTTTGTGATAAACGACAAGCCTTTAAATCATTAAATCCTGATGTTATTGCCTCTAAGTGGTTAAACACACATCAGTATGATATAAGCCTTATGAATCTGGATAAAGAGGGACAACGTATCATTCTAAACCCTGATTACGAACAGTTAACTCTTTTAGTGACCCAGGCGCGTCATGCAAGCTTTAATGATTTTTACCAGCAATTCTCCCTGCTGGCATTGCATGATGGCATGAAGCTCACCTATTTTGATACCACCCTTGATGTAACCACCCAACAACAATTGCGTCAATTTAAAAATGCGTGCATTGAACAAGATGCCTCCCTTATCAGCCAGGAGCAGTTACCCTTAACCGCGGCTCAGTTAGTAGCTCTCGCTCAAAAACCACGCAAAACAATGAGCGAATCCAGGCAGTATAAAAAACAGCAGCTTATTGAGTTTTATAATCTGTCAGAACGAGATGAAGCATCCATTACCGCCATGGCGAATATGGATAATGATGGACGCTTTAAAAAACAGGTATTAGCTCTAGAGCTTGCTTTAGGCGATGCAGCCCTTGCGCAAAAAAGGTTCGTTGCCCAACTTGAAGATGGGGCGCAATTTGCAGCGGATTTAACGCATTTTAGTACCTTGCAACTGCTTTATAAAAAAGTGCTGGAAACACTGCATTTAACCACAACCCATCAGACCTTAGCGCTTAACGATTATCAATACACCAAAGACAGCATTCTTAACAGTGGTTTTGTAACCTGGATAGAAGAACATCGCACCATTCTTCAAGGACTCATCTCCGTTCCCTCCGCGCAACTTTTGCAACGCGACCCTTTACGCTTCCTTTCTATGTTACTTGGTAGAATGGGTTTAAAACAAAAGAGGGTAGGGAAGGCCGAACATGGACTTTATCATCTGGATATTGAGCGCATTAACCTGTTAAATGCATTGATTATGCGTCGTGCTAAGGGTCTTGCTGGTATTTCAGCGCCTCTGGATACCTCAAATTGCCGCCTAAAAGAGCCGTCAACCACTGAATTTTTTATTGAAACATTCAAGAAAATAAAGCGGTTTTTCACGCTAGACAATCCAGATATTCCCGTATTTGCTTAAATTTTTAAAGTAATTTTAATCTAAAATGCCTTTAGATAGGCAAAAATCCCATCGCCCCTAACAAATAAACGTTTAAATTTAATTCAATATGTTATTTTTAATCCATCAATAAGAATGAATTTAAGAGTCTATAGTCTTCATTTTTGTAATGTAACTCTTTGTTCAAAGGATTTTTGGGGGAACACTTAAGTTTGTGATCTCTATATATAAAGCCTCCACTGTTCCCAATGATAAATACCTTTCAAATATAGCTCCATAAAGTTATCCACAAATTCTGTGGGTAACCCTGTGGGGCAATCAAGGATAATAACAATAAATTACTTCCTGATTGATGGGATTTAAACAACGCTTCTGTTTGGAGGAACATCAAGACGTTAAGTTCATTAAAAATGAGGGTGACTGAACACAATTTATTCGATAGAATGATCAAGATTTAACCGTTCCAGGAAAAGCGCTCGGTTGATTG